>NZ_JAVLAT010000007.1 GCF_032190615.1 Brucella pseudogrignonensis | reverse complement strand
ACTGGAGCGGCTGGGACAGGGATACCATCATCGACATCTGTCTCAGATGACACAGGTGCCTCGCCCTCTTGAGAGCTATCCCACTGATATGCGGTTGATGGCATGGACTGCACTTGAATGGTTGCGCCTTGCAGAATACCGCCTTCACCGATAATGAACTTGAAGTCTAGCACCTCGAAGACGCTATCGATCCCAAAAAGGGAATAATGAATGCGAATGAAGCGCTCTCCAAATGCTGCTAATCCCATCAGGTTAGTATTGAAGGTGCCAACCCAATTCGGATTTGCACGAAACCATTCAAGCTTCATCAAGCGACGCGCCTGACTGTGCGATGGAGCCATGTTGAATTGAACGTCTTTGGCCTCTTCACCGCGCTCTGATACAGCATCCTCATCCGCCCAAGGATCCGCATCCGTAGACTGATAATCTTGTGTAGGATCCAGAAACGTAGCGCGAATGGTGTTCGCAGTCGTCATAACATCTCGACCGCGACCCACATCAGAAAAGCCCGTAATTGCATCAGCTGTGAGGATGACTGTCGGCTCTGCCCATTCGCCTATGTCAAGCGTTAACCCACCGTCTGGAGTTGGAACCAAACGACCATCGCAGCAAGCCAGCATACGCCCCAGAACATCAGCAGGACGCTCATTGAGCTGGTATGATCCCCAGAGGCGATAACGCGGCTCAGTGCCACCAGCTGCGAGTTCAATGGCTTGTCCTGCGCGATTATACGCTGCGACCCAGCCGGCTTGAGCTAAAGGCGTTGTGAATAGGCTTTCCGGCAAGCGCATGCCGTCACTGTGCGTCATGAAATCCCGAATGATGGATGCTGCATTGTCATCCCATGCAACGACACCTGTGCTGGGGTTTTTCACCTTGGAGGCGCGAATAACCAGCCGATAATTAGTGTTCACGCCATTGGGGAAGTATGAAAGGTAATCATCGTCATTGACGGCATCCTGCATGGCATAAAGCGATGCAATGCCATCGCCACGATGATCAGACGTCCATTCTGTAAAGGTCGAAGTCAGGCTTTGATAATTTGTCTCAGTTGGCAGACCTAAACGCACCTGAATGCGCAAATCCCACCAATCTCCCCATGGCCCGGTTCGTACCCATCCATCCGCATCAACAACAACCTGATGGTCATCAATCCAGTATTCCTCGACAGCGTCAATCTCTCCTTGATTGACCGCCAGCACTTTATGGAAGATGCCTTGCTTGGCTTCCGCGAATATCCATGCACCAGAGGTTTTGACCCGACCATAGTGACGAACACGAACGGGCGTTGCTTGCCGCACCTGCTGTTGAACATCTTCAGGTTTTGGTTGGGATGGCCGAAAGAGGGAGGAGGCAAGATATGAAAAACCTAGCGATAGAGCCAACCCACCTAATGTCGTACCCGCAAACATAGTGATTGCCGCAAGACCTGTCTGCAAAGCAGCACCGATTACGCCAGTACCTGCAATCGCTGCAATCAATCCAGAAATCGCTACTGGCATTGAATTCTCCAAGCTTTCCAGATTGCATCGAGCGGTGCACCGATCAATCCGGTTTCATCATGAGAAAACCAGATCGTTTCGGCATGTATAGCCACACACAGTTTTTGATTATGGATAATCAGACCAACATCACCGCATACCGGCGATGCCGTCTTTTCAAACCCTTGCGAGCGCATGGCGCGGTTCACAAGTATGGGAAAGCAACCCCGCACAGACAGGATTGCCGAAGCTTCCGCTTCATCTCTGTATTGCCGACCCATCCACGCGAGAGGTGACAACCCGGTACGGTTTCGCACCCATCTGTCAGCAGTCGAGACACAATCGGTCTCGCCCCAGCGGAAGGGCTTTCGCGCTTCGGCAGCAACAAATTCATCAATGTGCATGAGATCAGTAGTCGGGATACTTAAAGGATTTAAAAAGCAGTGAACCGACAAACTGGCAGAACTTATCACCACCTGAACGGCGTTGCTGATCGCGGTCGGTGTATCGGCCAAAGGCCGGACGCGAGCGGTTGAAGAATGCATTTTCAGCAGTCATCGAAATTGACTGAATAGCGCCTTCAGATCCCTGCATTTCGGTCCGACTAATACGCGGCGGCTGCATGAAGCCCCACCAGATCGGAGCAGGCGTTCCCAAAGGTTGCCATTCCTCGTCAAATAGCTGGATCGACACGACCACTATGCGTTGATCGACCTCATCATTTGCGTTGAGCGCAGCGGCAAGGAAATTCAGCGTCGTATCCGGCAATCCGCTCAGTTGGAATGTCACATTCTGTGCAGCTGTCGTTGAAGACATTCCAAGCCCATCCACCAAACCAAAGCCATACATCGGCTCATATCGGTTCCCGCCTGTCTCAAGTGCGGTATTGCCGTTCCATACTCGCATGGTTTCAGAGGCAAAACGAAACTCAACAAGCAAATCCAGTCGCACTTGGCGCTTAGAAAATTCAATGAGTTCTGCGCTCGTAAAAAAAGCCATCACACGTCCTCAATGAAATTGACGGTGTGGAAAGACCATGGAGCGACTAAGTCTAGATCCATGTCCATTTCCGCATCGCTTGCGAGACGCATTCGGCAAATTGGATTATCGAATTCCATCTCAGTACCCGCAGAAACAGCTTCACGCGCAGGAGGCCTGAAAGTGATGGCTGCTGACTTGTCGCCCGTCATCTGTACGGTACGGATACGATACATGCGCTCACCGACTGAGAAATCCTGCCCCGGTTGCAATTGACCTGCCGTAACAAGGGCGACATTTGCTGTTGTGCCACGCAATGGAATGTTGCTGATCAAGCGAATATCGATGGCGCGAGAGCGATATAGGCCAGCGTCACTAAAGGGGCTGGTATCGGAATGCGGAACGCCCTTAAGCAGGCTGCTCCAATCCGGCTCGTATGGCTGATAAGCACCACAGCGCGGGAGAAGGATTGGATGCAACTTGCCTTCAAGCAGCATGGCTATCGCACGGTATGCCAGAACCGCTGATGAACCACGTTTGATGATGATATCTGCAAATGTTGCCTTCCATATACCAGCATCAGACGCGGAAACCTGAGATAAACCGGACACACTCGACGGCCCCGCCAATGTGCGCGAGGCAATATTGAATGATGCTCGTTTGGGCTTAAGCACAGAACGAGGCCAAATAGGTGTCACCATTACATGGCCTCACATGTTTCTTGTTTGAGCGTCGGCTATCATTGACGGTAGCGACTGCTGAACGGTTCGGGTGCTTTGCTGAACAGAAACCTGTACAATCGCACCGGATGCCGTCTGAATTCGCTGATCGGCGATTTTAGCCATTCGCCCACTGTCATCTTGCAACATGATGCGTATTGTTTCGTTTGAACCCTGCCCCCGCATACCTTTGATACCGGGCGCGGTCGGTGCATTTGATGTTGGCAACGGGCCGACATAACCACCGTTGGCATAGCCTTTCAGGCCACGGCGCATCGCATCCAAAGCGGCAGGCCCACCAGCTGCGCGAACCGCGTCTTGGTCAAAGACATATTCGCCTTTATGAACCACGCCAGCCGGTTCGTATTTTCCACCAGAGCCAGTATAGCCGCCTTTGTCGAAACCAAGCAGCTTGCCAATACCGCCGAATATCCCCGACCCACCGCCGCCGAAGATGCCAGCCAGTGGACCTTTGCCAAGCAAGGTTGCCTGCATGACGGCCTCAATGAGCGTATTCAGGAATTTATCAAGCGCCGAATTGCCGGTTTCAATGGCCGGGATCATCGACTGAAAAGCATCCATCATGGAGCCTTTCAAGAAGTCCGACAATTCACGCGCATGCTCTTGGCTTTCTGCGAGCTTATTAGCTTCAACCGTGGCATTGGCATAACCTTCTGCCAAACCCTCAATCTGCTCTTTCAAAGCTGGGGTAATTTCAATCCCAGCTTTCTTGGCAGCATTCAACAGTTCTTGCGTGGCGCGGGCCTTAGTGATTGCGTAATCGTAATCATCAATCAGTGGGTTAATCTGGGCTTGAGCTGCCGTTTCTGCCTGTAGGGATGCTGTGCGCTCTTTGATCTGCTCGATTTCGCGCTGTAGTTCATCAGGTCGAGACCTACCTCCACCTTTGCGCCCCTTGCCGCCACCAGACGATCCGCCTGCTCCACCATTTGACGAACCGCCGCCGCCTGAACTTCTTGTCGGCGCAACTAGGTCGTTATCTTTACTATTGGCAGTCCTTTCCCTCGCTCTGGCATTTGCAGACTGTCGCCAATTCTCGCCAAGCTTCCCAAGGTGATCTTGAGCGGCTTTTGTCAAAGCCTTGCCATATGCATCGCCAGCAGCCTTACCAGCTCCCGCGAATGAGTTATCAAGCCTACCAAGATTTACTGTCATATCTTCTGGCAGTATCGGTGCGACGCCGACAAACCGGTCTAGGGCATTCAACGCAGATGCAACGCGGTTGATGCCATTTAAAACTGTTTGAAGCCCGCTTTCTATGCCTGCAATCATCGAGTTCATGGCATTAATGACGGCTTCGGCAACAGCACCGGGCAGCTTAGTAAATGTCGTTACGGTGGTATCGTAGAGAAGGCCAACAGCACCGATAATGTTATTTGCTGCACCCTTGGTTGTTTCCCAAACATCTTCCCAGCTAACCTCATTGCCGCCTAATGCATCGGATATCAGGTTTAGCGCCCCTAGAAGATCATCGCGAACAAGTGACGCAACATCCATTGCGCCCTGACTGATGGTTTCCCATGCTACCGAGGCGTAATCCTGAAGATTAGCCATATCGCCTGCAATCGGCTGGATCTGGTCACCGAACGCCGAGAGAGCGAACGTAGCCGAGCTAATCGCGGTAATCAGAAGCAAGAACGGGTTAGTTGCAACCATCGTCGCGCCTGCCAGCGCCACTCGTGCCATCGCCGGAACATACTGCCCCAGAAGAACTGTCGCCGCTGCCGCTGCTGCTAATGCAACATGCTCGAAGTTATCACCGACAAAAACCAGTCCTTGCGCGATAGTAGCAGAAACGCCAGACGCCTGATCCATTGTCCCGACGAACTTCAATAAGCCGTTGGCGACCTTCTGAAACCCGTCAGATATAGTTGCAGGCATGCTCTCGGCTTCGGCTGTCAGTTCCTGCAAGCGCGTGGTCAAAGCCTTGTAGATCACGTCACCGGTGATCTTGCCTTCCTTGCCTGCTTCGCGAAGCTGATTGACACCAATGCCGAGCTGGGCGGCAAGCACTTCGGCAACACGTCCACCAACTTCAATCACCGTATTCAGGTTGTCGCCTTGAAGCTTACCCGCCGCCATCGACTTGCCGAGAGCGTCAATCACACGAGCTGCGCGATCAGACTTAGCGCCTGACACCACGAGCGCGTTATTCAATGCTTCGGTGTAATCAAGCTGCTGATTGGTATTGTAACCAAGCTCTTTGAGAGCGCCCGCATTTGTGAGAAAGCTTTCAGCCGTGTTTTGCATACCGGAATAGGTGCGCTGCGCCATGTCATAGATACGCTCCATTACCTGAGGAGCTTTATCCATATCCCCGACAGCAAGGCCTACACGAGAGGACAAATCAGTCCAAGTGTCAGCCATACGCTGGATTTCACTTACACCAATGCCAAGGCCACCGATCGCAGCACCAGCACGAAGCATATTCTGAAATGAACGACTGATGTTGTCGTTCATCGTGGAAAAGCGCTTCTCGATCTGGCGAGCGCGTTGATTAGCAACGCCATTTGCCCGGTTGAGCGCCTTTTCAAAAGAGGCCGTGCGGGCCTCCATAGCCACGACAAGGCGTTCAACGTCAGTCGCCATCAGAAGCCCTCAATTCCAAGTTCTGCAAGTTGATCGTCGCTCATACCGGGAGCGGCTTTTTCTTCGGTCGCATTGGCGGCTTTGAAGCCTTCAACCGCACAGCGAAATTCCCAAAGCGTCATCTTGCCGATGTCGCGATGGATTATTCCGGCCCATTGGTAGAAGCGGTTGAATTTCCACTTTCCGCGCGGGAGCGGGTTCGGGTCTTCTTCGCCCCCGCTTTCCGCTCCCCCGGCTGATCATCCTCATCGCCAAAGAGTGCAACCATCAACACAGCCTGCGCAGTCAGCACTGACAATGTGAGCGGTCGATCTTCAACGAATTTCTGGACAAGCTTACGAGCGGCTTCTTTTTCCATGCCGCCGCCTTCAAGACCGAGGCGGATAGGCTGGATCACATCATCAATGAACCATTGCTTGGAAGTGAGCCGCATCAATATCCATTGCGGCCCTGCATCGCATTTGTCTTGCAGGGCGCGAAGGTGTACAAGGCGGAGTTCAAAATCATGCTCTCCGCCAGCCCATGTGAGAGCCTTCGCCATTACGCAGCCTTAGCGGTACGGGTTGGCAATCCGTCGAACTGAATTTCGATTTCAGCCGATACCTTTTGGCCTTTTTCAACGGCATTGTTGAGGTACACGAGGATCGCTGATCCTGTTTCATATTCTGTGTCACCAACAGCAGAATTGACGTGCTGAACACGAATTGTCTTCTTACCGCCCGAATACCACCAATCAAGCATCATTTGATGGCTCTGGCTGGCCCATACGCCAGTACCTGAGATTGTAACTTCCGAGGACTGAACAGCACGTTCAACAACAGCTGGCAGGCTTTCATCTTCACAATCGGCGGGTACTTCCGTTGTCTGCATGTTGTGCTGGCGGTTGATACCGCGCTGTGTGATGCCGCAAATCTTCGAGAAAGTACCCTCGACATCTGTTTCAATCTCAACAACAAGATGCTGAAATTCTGCGGTAATTGGCTTAACGGCCATGTTATTTCTCCATGCGAAAACGGGCCAGCAATACGCCAGCCTTGATAGGGCTTGAGGCCCGGTTTCAGGTGATTGGGCTAAGCCCGTTTACGGCCTTTCAGGGCGCGTTTCTGATCGCGTGTCGGGCTTGCGACCGCTTCGGCCCAGCCTTTCGATACGCAGTAATCAATGAAGTCTTGCGGACGTTCTTGCGGTTCCGGCGAAGCCTTGGCGTTGAACGAATACCGGCTGCGAGGACGCGACCAGTTGCATTCCACTTTAAAGATTGCCCAAGCCATTATTTCGCTCCGTCTCTGACTGCTTTGCGCATCTGGCGCGTAACCCTGCCCCGGACACGCTTTCGCAACGTGCGCCATGATGGGAAGAAATACGGGCTGGCCTTCATGTGCTGGGTGCCGAACTCTTGAAGTCTGGCAAGCTGGAATTGCTCACGTTCACCAACCATCGTTGACGTATCGCCAGCGTAGATCGTGATCACCAAACCGTCGCGTGTCGGTGCTGACTTGCCGAGGACCATTGAGCCTTTCGGCGCATCGCCCCACGTCCAGTTGATCGTCTGTGCAAGTGCACCCGTATCTTTCGGTGCCAATCGACGCATCATACTGACGACTTCGCCAGCACCTTGCTCCATTGCTTTGATCGTCGCATCGAATACAGCCTGCGGAATGGTCTTAGTAAGCTTTCGCTTGAGCCGGTCTAAGCCCTCAACCATCTTCCCATTCCTCGTCAATCAGTCCGGTGACTTGCACAATGCCATGAGCGGTTATACCGTCTGGATCATCCAAAACACGCGACAATTCGATATTAAGACCCACAAGAGCGCCGCTTAACAGCTCACCAGTGGTGTTTCTCAAAGCGCCTACAATGGCGTCAACAATCTCTTTGCACGGCCATTTCCGGCCATTCTTGCGCACCCAGCAATCAATCTGGATTGTTTCTTCACGGCTATTGATGCAATCAGCATCATCGGTGCGAAAATCACTCGCGCCCATCGAGATATATGGAAATGTCGGCTTTTCAGGTGGGCCGTCATACACACGATCACCGACAAGTGCCGAAACCTTCGCGTTGGCCTTGAGCGTGGAAATAATCAGGTCTTGGAATGAGACGGAAACACTCATGTCGCCACCCCGCTTTCCGCTGTAATTTCCATAAACTGCCGATCCTCGGTCGGGACAATTGCCCTGATCTGGTACTCGGTTCCGGTGCGCGCATCACGCATACCGTCATCAGTGGTCAAAGCTGCCGTCTGGCTACTTCTGCGCACCGTGACAACAACCGGCTGCTTACCCGTCAACCTTGCCGCCTGAACCGTTTCCCCTCCCCGCAGATACCGGATATTGCCGCGGACTGTGAAATCGGTCGGGGTCGGCTCGAAACCACCATGCCCGTCCGGCACTTCGGTGATGGTGCTGAAGGTGATAGATGAACGAAGTTGCCCTGATCCTAATCTAGCCATGATTACACCTTCGGACGGCGAAACGGCCAGATAAGAGCTTCATAGGCTTGATTGCTCTCAATCCGTGGGCCTTCTGGGTCGCCTCGGTATGAGTACATCAGCCCAACATGCATCAGGATTGCCGCCTTGAGAGAGGCTGGCACGTCTGCCGGGGCTGTCCCTGCCTTGTATTCGATAGTGACCGCATCGGCGCGGGCTACAGTAGCGGGCCACGAGTTACCGTAAGCGAGCGAAAGAACTGTTCCGCAGGCATAGTCCAGCGTCTTGTAGGAGGCCTCTGAAACGGTTTTCTCCACATTATCGGTGTCGAAGTACTTCACGGCCTCAACGCTAGCCACTGGCCCCATACGCAGCCGCAGGAAGCTATTAAACGAGCAAAACGATTGCTTCCACGTCTGAGTGACAAGCGCGATGTTAAGCGTACGCTCAAGATGATCGGTCGCGGCCTGAATAAAGCGCGTGATCTGGTTATCATCATCGGTGAAACCCGACACAATCAGATGTTGACGAGCTTCTTCAAGCGATACCGGTAGGTCTGCTGGCGCTTGTGTGCGGACAGGAAGCAGCATTTATCAACCGCCTTTGTTCTTTTCTGCCCGACCTTCAGCCTTATTCTTCGGCTTTTCCTCGGACTTTTCCTTCAAAACGCCATTCTTCACCAAATGCGACACATCAGTTTCGGATGCCTGTCGTTCATCGCCGGGTTCATAGAATTTATCACCCTGATGACGGCGTAAAACTTCATAGGTTTTCATGGCAATCTCCTTCAGATCAAGAAACGGGCAGCGTTAACTGCCCGTCGATTTGATCAGAACTTATTCGCCGCCACCCGGAGCCGCGTTCACATCGCCGTAGATGAACGCTTCTGGACGATAGACAGCCAGAGCGAGACGTTCTTCAGCAAGGATGGTGACAAGGTTCTTGATGAAGTCGTCTTCATTCTCAGTTGCGACTTCAACACGTGCCTGCCAGCGGTCGAAAATCTGCGCACCAAGCTTGAACGCACCGGTGAGGAACTTACCAGCCGCAACCGCCTGAGTGGTGACAACAGGAAGGCCCCAAAGAGTAGGCGAAAGCGTACCCTGCGGATTGCCGATGATGTAACGGCCCTGAGTGTCCTTGAGCAGTTCAATCGACGTCCAATCAATCGGATTGAGGACATGGCCGGTTGCTGGATATTCAGCAAGCGCCGCCTGAAGCATCGCCACACGAAGACGATCAATGCCGGTAACAGTTGCTGGCATGGTTGTCCCGGCAGGGATAGCGAACGCTGTCGACTGCGGGATGATGCCGAGCAGGTTCTGGCCTGTGCCGTCACCGTTGAGAAGCTGGTTTTCTTCAACGTATGCCAGACCGTACAGCAAGCGCTGATCAATGATCGAGCGAAGCTGTGACACGTCAGACAGCACCTGACGGGAAGCCTTCATCCAGTGTGCAATGACCTTGGCAGAGGTCGTTACCAGCTCGAACTGAATATCCGAGTTTGGCTTTGCCGCACCTTCAGCCACGCCAGCGGCGCGGTTGTTGAAACCCTTTTCCTTGACGTATTCCAGTGAACCGCCGTCCATCTGACCCTGCGAGAGCAGATCACGGATAGTCAGACGGCGCTGGGGCAGCTCAAGAATGCCGGGAAGTCGGGTGGTCTGAATTGCAGCGCCAACGGAACCGGCGGCGTTCGTGGTTGCCGTGGTCAGCGTGGCCTTGGTCTGAATGTCGATGCGACCGCGAGGGTTCGCCTGACCGAGAAATTCCTTGACCTTGTCGTTTTCAACGAACTGCTCACCAATCGACTTTTCCCGGTCGCCTTCGCCACCGCCGCGTGCTGCCTTCTGCTCGAAATCGTCAAGACGTGCCTTGAGTTCATTCATGGCGGTAAGGCTTTCGTCAGCCTTTGCCTTGAGGCTCTCGCTGATGTCGCCATTCTTCTTGGCTTCAGCCACGGCCTGTTCAGCGATTTCCTTGACGCTGTCAAACTTCTTCTCGAAGTCAGCCTTAACCTCCAGAGCAAGCTGCTCTGCTGTTTTATTGTCGCTCATTGATAATGTCCTTTCTGGACAAAGAGGGTGAGATTTAACCGCGCAATGCTTTTAAGAATGCGGTTGCGTCGCTTGCCTTTTCGCCCTCTGGATCACCCAGAACGGCCTTTGCATAACCATGCGAGGCAATCGCGCATGCCATGCTTTTTGGAACCCCTGCCTCTCGCAAGATGTCCTCAAATTCTTTGATCGGCATGGGGTCGCCATCGCGGAGGCGTCTGGCAAACTCATCCATGCGTTCAGATTTCACTGCCTCGATACGGGCGCGGCGATTGGCTGGGAAAGAAACCGGGGAGATTTCCCGCAGGTCCAATTCATCCAGATTGCGCACATTGCCGTCAGGAGTGGCTTTGATTTCTCGGTACCCGATGGAAAGACCACCGATAGCATTCGCCTTCATGAGCGCATGGACTTCACGAGCCTTCTGCACTTCCATGATCAAGCGGCCCTTACCCCAAAGGCCTTTTGCATCCTCAGCAAGATCATCCCAGATACCGATCGGTTCATTCGGGTTATGCTGCCAAAGCATCAGAACGCTTGTGCCTTCGCGCTTATGCTTAGCGAGACTGCCAGCGAAAGCACCGGGCATTACCCGCTCGCCATAGCTGTCAACATTGCCGTTGACCGAGCCGTAACCCGTAAAGGTGCCGTCTTCCGACAGGTCTTTAACCTGCAAGGCAAAGTCTTTGGTTTTCATCGAGATTATTCCTCGTTGTCGCTCTGACGCGGGGTCAGTTCTCGGTCTGCACCGGCTTCGGTAATGGGCACATTCTGCATCTGCATGCGTGGAACATCTCCGCCCTCGACAGGTGGCAAGTTCTCAAGCTCTCGGACTTCGTTGATCGTCATCGCGCCGATTGCCGTCATCTGCTGGTAGAACCGCGCTCTTCCCGCCGTATCGCCCCGCAGAAGGCCTTCTTGGTTAAATTCTATGATAACCCCTGCCGCCTTATCCGCTGGCGTCAGGAGCTGTTTCATCAGTGCCTGTTCAATGCGCTTCAAACGACGGCGAAGTGTGAACTTCTGAAAGCCGAGTGTTTGCGCTTCAATACCCGATCCCCAACTTGTCGATTTCGATGTGTGACCAACCATATGCGGAGGCACACCGAAGAACCGACAGATTTCCTCAATAGAGAATGAGCGGGTTTCCAGCATCTGGGCATCTTCTGGCGTAATCGTCAGTTGCTGCCATTCGGTGCCGCCCTCTAGGATGATAGGCTTGCCAGCATTGCCGCTTCCGATTTTCGCTGCAAGTTTCTGTTCGGCAAGCTCGCGCTGCTCATCGTTCAGCCACTTCTCGAACTTGAGAACACCAGAAGGTCGCAAACCGTTCTCAAACATCGATCCGGCTGATCTATCCGCTGCCTGCGATAAGCCAAACACACGGCGACCGAAGTAAAGCGTCGACGCTCCGCCAAGTGGGTTGCCGCCGAAACCACGGATATGCAGGATTTCGCGATCTGTGGCTTCGTTCGCCTTGCCGTCCTCAGTCCACTTGTAAATCAGATCGCCGTTGGACTTCTTCTGAACGCTCATCAGCGCCGGAAGAATAGGAGTTAAGACCCGAACATTACCATTTGATCGATTGACACGAGCGTAACCATTGCCCCAAAGCTCAACCGATGCCGCCATGAAGTCCCAGAAGTCAACCGCTGTCTGGTCGTAATTCGGGCTGTCGTGCAGCACAACATAGAGTGGGTGATCGCTTGCGACCTCGCGTGATCCGTCAGCACTCTTGCGATAAACCATAAGCGGCAACGACGAGATTGTACCTGAAATCAGGTTCACACATGCCCACACCGCAGACAGTGCAAGAACATTCTTTTCAGTGATGATCTCCCCGGCCCCGCCGATGCTGTCACCCGGATACCAAGCGTCAGGCTCACGAACGGTCAGGTTCCGCTTAACAGGCGTATCGCCAACGAAACCATTCAGCATCTTTCGCAATAGGTTCACGCTGCACCTGCCAAGCTCTTGAAGTAATCATCCATGCCATCATGTTCCGTTTCCTGCTGAATAAACCAGCCAAGAGCCATGATTAGCGCCACCGCACCGTCGATCTTGTTTTGAGGCATCTCCTTGCGCGGGTAGACGTTCTCTTTTGCATCGTAATGCCCGACAACATTGCCGATCATCCAGTTCATCACCGCATTTCCGGTGTGATGAATGCGCTGTTCCCGCATGAGAGCATCAAGCGTTTTCGTCGCCTCGCTCATCGTTGCCACTGTTTGCCGATATTCCTCGGCAGGCATTCCATCGCGCTTGAGGTTCTGGATCATCTGCTGCGCTTGCCATGGGTCAGTTGCTACAGCTTGCAGATTTAATCCCGGACCTTCCGCCTTGATGTCATCCTCGATTGAACCGAAGTCGATTGTCTCACCGGCAGTGGCAGTTATGTCGCCCTGCATCTCCCACCCGCGATACATCGGGTGCTTATCTTCTTCTATTGCAACTCTCGGTAGGTAAAAACGTGGGAAAACATAATAATGAGCCTTCCCATCTATCAACCTGCGATAGAGGTTTACACGCGCTGCAATGTCGATCTTACTTGCCAGATCAAGGCCAATGACACATTCGTCGTTGGCAAAGTCTTCCTCAACAAGATCGCGGTCCTCGCATTTGCGCCACCAGTCTGTGTCAAACAGCGCCGAATTAGCGTCAACCCAAACATTCAGATGCTTGGTGAGATAATTCGCCCTTGCTGTTGCAACCTGTCTGGCCTTGCCTGCCGTCTGTAAGACAATCTTAGGATCGACAGACACACCCCAATTCGGGTTTGCCTTCCGCAAAGTTTCTTCTGCAAACGGATCGTCGCCCTCGTCAATGGTGTAAATAATTCCGAATACAGCGTCAGCAGCCTCCCCCGCTACAGTGCCAGCCAGAACATCAAGAACGAACTTCCTGACCTCGTAGCAGATACCGTGCTTGTTGCTGCCTGCCGTGGTGATCATCCACAGCATCGATTGAGGCCGTTTGCCAAGCCCTGTTTCCAGAACATCATAAACATCACGGCTTTTGTGCGCGTGAAGCTCGTCTACGATAGCCAGATGAATATTCAAACCGTCAAGCGTATGCCCGTCAGCGGATAGAGCCTTGAACGCGCTCGATGTTTTCATCTGCACAAGAGACTGTGCACTGACATCGACCTTAAACCGATTGCGATAGGCAGGCATCTTTCTTGCCATCGCCTGTGCATCGCGGAAAACAATGCGAGCCTGATCGCGTGTCGTCGCTGCCGAGTAGATTTCAGCACCGGCTTCACCGTCAAGCGCAAGCATGTAAAGACCAACCGGCGACGAGAAAGATGACTTCCCGTTACCGCGGGGGACTTCCACATAAACGCGACGAAACCGCCTATTTCCGTTACTATCCACCCAGCCGAATGACGTGCTCAAGATGAATAGCTGCCACGGCTCCAAAATCATCAGATCGCCGCGTGAAGCTGACGGGCCTTTGATATGTGGGCATAGCTCGACAAATCGGCAGATGCGCTCTGCCCTTCCGGTATCGAAGTGATAGCCCTTCGGCGGATTAGCCAGATCGTCAAGCTGTCGCTGGCAAGCCTGATAGACATACTTGCAGGCCGGAATAGCGCCTGAAACAACGTCACGGGCGTATTGATGCGCCTTATCTGCGTAGCTCAATGTTGCCTAACGTCAAATTCTGCAAAGGGATCATCATCAGCTTCTTCATGTGGCTGGTGAACCTTGGACCGATCAACCGGCGTTGCGCCTAGTGATGAAACGGCCATGCGGTAATTGCCAAAGAATGAAGCAGGCAGATCGCTTGCGCCTTCGATAATCTGCCCCCTCATGATGCTGACAATCTCTAGTGCCGCTCGGTCCTCGTAGACCAGCCACGGGATTTCATCGACAAAGATTGCCCATGCCTTTTTTGCATTCTTACTCAGATAATCTGGGGCTTTTCCGATACCGCGCCCCGAAGCTTTCGGGTTACTTCTGTCGCGATAACGTTGCGGGTCTTTCTTGTCAGCGCCAGTTAGCGCCGCCTTAGCAAGTGGCGTTTGCGGACGTGGCATTTCAGCCCTTTCACGGGCCTAAACCCTTTTTATGAATTGCGGATGCGTGTAAATGCTTGGGACGCGGGTCTGGCTGACGGTCAGCTGTAGACTTTTACCCCGCCCCGGCCTATCTGACCGCCCCATATCGGGCCACTGAGAGGCGTTTGATCTTTTTTTGATGCATTGCAACACTTCAATCAAAACGCTCGTCTATGCGCCTATATGAAAGCTTCGATCTATCCATCGATCTTTAGGCGCTGTTGGGTATCCATCCTGCCCAACATTGCGATGCTCGATCTTTTTGATCCTGATAGTGTCTGGGCTTCGATAGTGCATTCGTTCTATCGATTGGCATGGACCATCATGGCAGCTGTCACATACTGCCCATAGGTTGCTCTCACTGAAGAACAGGGCTTCATCACCCTTATGTGGTATCAGGTGGTCGCATACTGCCGGTCTTAACCCGCTTGCGCCCTTTTCTGATCTTCCTTCTCTCAGGATCACGCCGCACATCTGGCAGGTGAATAGGTCGCGGACGAGGATGGACCAACGTAGCTTCTGCCATCTCGCTGTCTTGTACCATTGCCTATAGGGCTGTGCTGTATCTCGGTCTGGCCTGTGCGCTCTTCGCCTATCCTTCATGTCCCAGCCTTGGCTTCATCGTGGACACGAGAGGCTTGAGGGTTTTGATCTTAGGCATCTATCCCTCTTGCTTTGATTTGCAAGCCACGGTTTATTCCTGTCGGGTATTGGACGGAGAAACACATGACAATAGTTGAAGCTATTGCCTCAGTTACAGGCGCACTCAAAATCGTGAATGAGCTTCGCTCAATTGACGCGCAATTTGACAAAGCAGAGCTCAAGGCGAAACTGGCCGATGTGATGTCACAGCTAGCGGACGCTAAGATTGGCCTAATAGAAGCAAGCGAAGTCATCGAAGCTGAGAAAAGTGAGGCTAAGCGCCTCAAGTCAGCGTTCGAGTTCCGCGGTAAGCTAGTTGAGTACAACGGTTTCAAGTACGAACCATTTGACGATGGCAGTCCTAAGGGTGAACCTTTTTGCCCAAGGTGTGAACAAAACTTCGGTCGGTTCTACCGTCTCACACAATATCGAGGTGGCGGCTATTCCAACCTCACTTGTCCAGAATGCAAAGCAAACTTCAACACGACAGTTTTTGTTTGGCAAAAGTGACTACCGGGCTTGCCCACTTCACACTGTTGATATGCAAGGCATTGCCCCGGAGCAGCCAGTGTTGCTTCTTCTGCGCGAGTGTAGCTATTGCCTCATCGCCCGGTGGGATGAGTGAAAGGAGTGCCGCTCCCAGAATGGCTAGACAGTTCAATGCGCCTGTGCTGAATTGCCAGCGGGAGGCTCATCATGTTTGAAGATCAGAAAATCGGGGTTACTTGCCCTAAATGCGGACACAAGACCGAGAAGACCATCGCTTGGCTTAAAACTCACGACAAGCTCACCTGCGCCGGGTGTGGGTCTGATGTCGTCATCGACAGTGAACAGCTCTTCGCCGGAATTAAGGAAGCGGAGAAGGTTGTCGCCAAATTCAGGAAATCTATTCGCGGCCTCGGTAAGCGTCGATAGCATCACAGACAGGCTATCTCCATTCAGGGAGATTTTCAGGTCACAAGTTGCCATTACTCTCCCCAAACAGAAAACCCCGCACTAGGCGGGGCTGAATAACAATAAGATTTCAGTTGAATTTGACCACCTTCCGATGTTTCTTATTCGGAAGGGAGGAAACGGGGATGCCTTTCAAAAGTTCAGCTTATAGGGGCGTATTCACACCACATGATCTTAAAGCACTGCAAAATGCATATAGCCGGTGCTGTGATCTTCTGGGCCAGTGTCCAACCACACATGATGGTAAAGACAAGCTTGCCAGATTTGTAATCAGAGCTTTTGAACAAAGTGGCGGTCAGGTTGAATTAACTGCCATACGCGCTGCAAGCTCTTTCACAAATCAGAAATAGTAACCCACCGGGGCGCTCCGAAGCGTGGCGGGTTTTGTTGTCGGTCTATCGCCAAATCGCCATTACTGCTGTCACCCATATGATCTAGTAGACAGATCAGGAACCCTTTCGAGGGTATCTAGCAACCATTAAAGCTGCTTTCTGCCTTTCGTCTCGAGCTTCTGGCTTGCGCCCATTCAAAGCTT
>NZ_JAVLAT010000006.1 GCF_032190615.1 Brucella pseudogrignonensis | reverse complement strand
ACGATCTCGTACCCGTCCTACGCGCTTTGTCGGAAAAGGTTTCACACCGCCTTAAGACAGCCGACATTGCGGGGCGCACTGTCATCCTCAAACTCAAGACACAAGATTTTAAACTACGCACCCGCAATCGCCAGCTCGCAGACCCCACGCAACTTGCGGATCGCATTTTTCGCACGGGCCTTCAGCTACTAGAAAAGGAAATCGATGGAACAAAGTTCAGACTACTGGGAATTGGTGTAGGGGAATTATCTGCTGACGATCGTGCCGATCCACCCGATCTGGTTGATACCGCGGCCACAAAACGCGCGGTAGCGGAAGGTGCAATTGACAACTTGCGCAACAAGTTTGGGCGCAATGCAGTGGAAACCGGCTATACTTTTTCCAAAGGCAATCTCGCACGACCACAAACCCCATCAGACCGCGACCCCGACGAATAATAGCGATTAAGCCATTTGATTAGAAAGCCTTGGAGAAAAAACGTACAATTGCCGGTAACGGCTTGACGAAGCGTGTCTGGATCAATATTGGAACTCATCAAGAGTGTACTGACTGATTTGACAGCGCTCTTCGGAAGGCCTCATGGCGGAGTGGTTACGCAGAGGACTGCAAATCCTTGCACCCCGGTTCGATTCCGGGTGAGGCCTCCAACATTTTTGTAAGATCATTATAAGCAATTGAAAACGCTTTGATATTTTTCAAGGTGTGGCAATCGGTTCTCAACGTGTTCCGCCACACCTAAGTCGGGTGTGGCAATCGGTTCACCTTCCAACCCTTCACGCAAAATAATTTTCTTCCGTGCATGCGGCGTATTGACTCTTTCTACTAGCATGAACAAAATAAGAACATCGATGGCGGTCGAGACTAACACAGATATACGATTGGCGTGTGTATCTGCTTTTTAACGGAGCAGTACAATGAATGCGTTTGCGCAAGAAAATGAATATGACAATGAAATTGAGCTGGTACTTGCATATCACAAGGGCGATGTGCGGGCAGCAATTGAAGCGCTTCTAAAAGACCGCGACTTCCTCGTCAAAGAGATCGAGTATGCCAGCCTTGCAATGTCGATGGGCTTTACTCGTGGCTGGAAACCAACCGTCATTAAATGAAAACCGTCCTTAAGAACCTGAGACACACCAATGTCGTCCGGTTCACCTGTGCGAAATGCAATCACCACTACGAGAAGACAGCGCCGTTAATGGCCGTGCGTTTTGGTGAATGGCAGACGCTGGAAGAACTGGAAAAACGAATCGTATGCAGCAAATGCGGCAATAGAACCGGAAACTTCATAAGCTATGGGAACCCGGAACGATGATTAAACTAGAATGGAAGCGCACCGTTATTGGCGGACAAACAGCCCCGGGGGATTTTATCGCCTATTGCGAACGAGGAACTTTTGCCCGACTTTTGAGAAATGAACATGGACCTAGTGCGGGCATGTGGGGGTGGTATCTGAGCGCTAGCCGAAACCCATTTTCCAAACTACCCTACGGCTTATGTGACAGTAAACAAGAGGCCATTGACACAATTGTCCTCATGTTTGAAACCTTGCAGGAACAAGGAAAGCTCGAGTTTCATCCCGAACCGCCTCAACGCCGATCTCTCGCAGATATAGCCTAAATCCGTAGTTGCCCTACCTTCTTGGAAAACAGGAGGATGCAATGAACAGACCAAGGCGCGAAGGCAAATATCCGGATCGTAATCTCGAATGTGAGGCAGAAATGGCGGCAAAGGTTGTCGATGCCTTAGACGAAGCCGAGGCCGCAGGGTGGGACCGATTGGAAGCAGCAAAGGTCATGCTTCAAGCGGCTCATGGCGTTTACATGGGTGAGAGCGGAACCGACCCGGACGAATAAGTTAATGCCCCTTCTTCTGTCCTGCTTCGATCCTCTGCAATATCTCTTTCACAACACGCATGTCGCCGCCAAGTTGCGCGAGCGTGTCCTGAATTTTACTGACAGTCTCAGACGTGTTTGACGTGGCCTGTTCGTTGGCTGCAACCCTGTAGGCAAGATTATCAGTGATACCAGTTAACTTACGCACATCGGCTTCGATACCTTTCATGCGCTCATCCTGCCGGGCTTCATTTGCCTTCACATCTGCGAGGCGCTCTTTGTGCAAAAGCTCATGATCGACGCGCCACGCTTGAAGCTCGTCAATATCTCGCTCTGTATTGGCCCATATGTAAATCCATCCACCGACAACCCCGGCAAGAGTTATCACCTGTAAAACGGTATTAAGATTTATGGTCCACTGAAATTTCGGGATTGTCATTACCAGCAGCCCCGCGATTTCCCGAATTGATTATGTCCTGCAATCCCCTGCCCCGCCTTTAGATCGTTACCGGCGAGATAGACGGCAGTGTCAGGCTTAAGGCTTATCTGCTTCCAGCCCGCGCAGTTCGTCGCATTGCTCGCGCACCCCGCCAAGGCGCTTGCACAGAGCAACAGCATCCATATTGATAACTTCCTCATCTATATCCGCCCTCTTTTGGATTGCCTTTGCGGTTGCTTCTGCTGCGGCCAATGCTGACCGCTGACGCTCTTTGATTGTTCCGGCCGCATATCCAGCAGCCAGACACAAAAATGCCGCCAGAACAGCGGCGGCGACGATCTTCAACCGGTTGGGGATTAGCGCCCAGATCATGATTTGATCTTTCGATATATGCCCCAGAGAGTAAGCCCGACAATTACAGCCGCAATTGCAACACGCACCCACTGACCGCTCGAAAGCTCATCCTGCTGATTTGAAATCGTGCTTACAATCTCTGGAATGACCGGCCCAACAGTTGCCGCCGCACCCGCTGCGCCCGTGCCGCCGATTGTTGCAACGTCTGTTTTGTTGGCCTTCGTCGTCGCTGTAACTGTGTTTGAAGAGACAAAGGCACCCTTGGCCCATAAGCCAGCTTCGGCAGCACGCCGGTTCACAAGCCCCTGCACCTTCTTGCCGCCGGCATTCACCCACTTGGCAAGCTCGCCCGGTACTGCATCGTAATCGCCTTTGTTCAGCTTTTTGAGCAACGTCGATTTGTGAAGCGCGCCGGTGTTGTAGTCGAAGGAGCTCAGTACAGCGAACTGATTGTCAGTAAGTGGAACCTTGACCAGACGTTCAACCCGCGCTTCAAACTTCGCTAGATCGTTCTGCAGAATGCGCGAAGCCTCGGCCTTCGTGATCGTCATTCCCGGTGTGACCGTTGGTGATCCAGCTGCGGACGTATGCCCGTAGCCAATCGTCCAGATACCAGCCACGTCTTTATAAGCGGTCAGCTTAAGCCCTTCCCATTGCTGGATGAGCGAAAGCCCCGCCGCGTTGATGCGTCGTGCCATTGTGTTTTCCTATTTTTGTGAGATGCTGCTATTGCGCTTTGATGCTACCCGCATCGTGCAAGGCGTAGCCCCAGATCGCCCGCCAGCATCTGGGGTTTACTTTTGAAAAGTGCGACAGTTACACCCACTTGTGACCACTACCTCACTGAAATATTGATGCCACGGTTAGGGGTTACGTGGGGGCGTGCATGAATATTTTAGAAAACATACAACCTGAGTTTTGGCTCTTGGGTTCAGCATTTTTTGCTTTTGCTTTAGCTAGCTATCTCATGTGGCGCTTGCCGAGGTGATTTCCTTTCGGCACAAAAAACCGCCTCAGTGGGCGGTCAGGCGAAAATTTTAAAAGAATTGAAGCTGTTAAATCAGCGGTTCTGAGGTAGGTGTGGCACGGCGGCACATTCTGGGCAGACCGTCGTTAGCTTTGGCACAAAAAGACAAAATCGCTAGCGCCGCGCCACAGATCGGATGACAACAGTTTTTATCTGAGGCGCCGACAAATCCGCTGGACGGGCAAGCCGACGCTGAATACAATCTCTCTATAATTTACCAGAGGATACTCATGTCCGATCTAAATGAAGCGATATTAGCACAGCGAAAATTACCGGTTCTCTCGTTCGATGACGTTTCATCGCTTCAATTAGAGGTTGGGCAATATATTTATCATTTCCCCAATGAGCCGCTTCCTCTCTATTTGTTCGCTCATATCAAGGACAAAAAGTTGCCTCTGACCATATTTGGTCAAGGGTACTTGGACCCGCCTGTTAGAAGCTGTTTTACCCCGATAACAAGCGGTGATTACTTATCCAATTGATCGCTTCACCCGTCAAAGTCTAATCTAAATCTCCATCGACATGTCATGGTGTCGCCGGACTGCACTGGTGTGACGGTTCCTGCGCCGACATTCCCGTATCGATCAAAATAAATTTTGTTATACCCGGGCGAATTCGATATGTATGACTTACGGTTAAGCTGATCCCATCCTTCAAGCATCTCCACTTCGGCAGAGTATCCGGTGCCTCCCCATATCCGGTAGCGATCAGCTTGCGTTATAACTTGTTCGAAACCAGCAGTCGAAACATCTTCTAGCACCCATTCAGGTGATCGTATTGCCGTATCTGTTACTTGCGTCACCCCGTCATTAGCTAAGCGCTTGACCGGTAACATTGCAAGATAACAAGCATCAACATCCAAATCCGCTGACCACGTCACGTGTGTGCTGATCTCCACCCAGGGATATTCAAACTTCCAGCGTTTCGAGACAATACCCACCGGCTTCAATGGATCGCTTCCGTATTCATATATTGTGGATTTAGAGACAACCTCTACCTGCTTAGCGGCAATTGTCGTGTCACCTCCGGGTGTCATGTTAGCCATCTTGCCATCCACGAGCATAAACGTGCTAAACTGTTTCTCATACCCATGAGCTAAACCGCCCATAAAATCAGGTTTCCCCGCCTGTTTTACGGCGAACTCAACCTCGGACTGTGCCTCAAGTACTTGTAATGCTGCGCCTATCGGAATGCTTAACGGCGACACTCTGGGTGCAATATAAACGCCAGAAAGCCGCCACACATCCGATTGTTTTGAAACACTTAAAAGGCGTTGCATACGATAGTTGATATACTGGTCGCTGTTGCTGTTAGATGACTTCATAGAAACGTATAATAGATCACCCTGACCGCCTGAACTGAGCCGCCGTACCAGTATCTGATCTTGGGGGTATTTGGGCACCTGCCTCCAATAGAGAACAGCAGCCTGTTCTGCCAATAATCCGATGAAAACTGGAGAAGATGAAGAATTCGCCAGCCCCAACAAAAGCACTTTATTGTCGTCAACGAACCCGTTCGGGCCATTAACTATAGTTGATACATAACTCCTGACACTGACAGGAATTTTACCATTAACAAGCGGCGCATCCAGATCGAGTACTAAACCGATATTCGTGGTTAAACTAAAAGTACCGCCACTGAACGCAGTAGCAGCTACGCCGTCAGAACCTTCCCATGCTCGACCATCGCCGATAGTGACGACTATTTGCGTACCGTCAAAGCTAACTTGACTGATATTAGCCTGCGCCTGCACGATGCCTTTTCGTTTTGCATCTATGCGAAGCGCGTTATAGTCATCAAAGCGCAGCCAGCGCCAACCGGCAGGCGACGTGGACCACGTATAGATGCCATTATTCTGGACCGTGCCACCGACAACCGGGTCCGTGTGTGTTCCGCTGTCAGCTTCGACATAACCACGTTGGCCGTTTCTTGTGCCTGCTACAGCTGAGAGCTGCGCCCATGTTGCCTTCGTAACGGTATCACCAGACACAGAAAGCTCATCAACTTGTCTGTCAATCTCGGATATAAATTGACGGATTTCGGCTTTCTTTGGATTATTGGCTCCACTCGACGGAACGCCATCATTGACGTAATCACGGAAAGCTTTGTCGCCGAGTTCCTTAATATTTCCCATCGATTGCTCCATAGCAAAGCGCCCCGCTTTAGCAGGGGGATTTTGGTCTAATTGTTTCAGTAAGTTAGCTATCCACTGCCGGTGTTGTTTCGACGGCACTTGGCCCATATGAACCGAGGCGTCCCTTTTCAGTGCGCAGCGCCATCTGGAATTCGTATTGCGTGGCTGCTGCAAGGTTCGGAATTGTGAGGCTTTGAGCTTCGTTTGCTAAGGGGCCGTAAACTGTCCATTCGGTGTCTGAGGTCTTTCTCCAACGCACCATATAGTTCAACAGAACACTTGAGCTTGGAGAGAAGGTCAATTCAGCGGAAGGGCCAGCCTTTATTGCAATGACTGGAGCGGCTGGGACAGGGATACCATCATCGACATCTGTCTCAGATGACACAGGTGCCTCGCCCTCTTGAGAGCTATCCCACTGATATGCGGTTGATGGCATGGACTGCACTTGAATGGTTGCGCCTTGCAGAATACCGCCTTCACCGATAATGAACTTGAAGTCTAGCACCTCGAAGACGCTATCGATCCCAAAAAGGGAATAATGAATGCGAATGAAGCGCTCTCCAAATGCTGCTAATCCCATCAGGTTAGTATTGAAGGTGCCAACCCAATTCGGATTTGCACGAAACCATTCAAGCTTCATCAAGCGACGCGCCTGACTGTGCGATGGAGCCATGTTGAATTGAACGTCTTTGGCCTCTTCACCGCGCTCTGATACAGCATCCTCATCCGCCCAAGGATCCGCATCCGTAGACTGATAATCTTGTGTAGGATCCAGAAACGTAGCGCGAATGGTGTTCGCAGTCGTCATAACATCTCGACCGCGACCCACATCAGAAAAGCCCGTAATTGCATCAGCTGTGAGGATGACTGTCGGCTCTGCCCATTCGCCTATGTCAAGCGTTAACCCACCGTCTGGAGTTGGAACCAAACGACCATCGCAGCAAGCCAGCATACGCCCCAGAACATCAGCAGGACGCTCATTGAGCTGGTATGATCCCCAGAGGCGATAACGCGGCTCAGTGCCACCAGCTGCGAGTTCAATGGCTTGTCCTGCGCGATTATACGCTGCGACCCAGCCGGCTTGAGCTAAAGGCGTTGTGAATAGGCTTTCCGGCAAGCGCATGCCGTCACTGTGCGTCATGAAATCCCGAATGATGGATGCTGCATTGTCATCCCATGCAACGACACCTGTGCTGGGGTTTTTCACCTTGGAGGCGCGAATAACCAGCCGATAATTAGTGTTCACGCCATTGGGGAAGTATGAAAGGTAATCATCGTCATTGACGGCATCCTGCATGGCATAAAGCGATGCAATGCCATCGCCACGATGATCAGACGTCCATTCTGTAAAGGTCGAAGTCAGGCTTTGATAATTTGTCTCAGTTGGCAGACCTAAACGCACCTGAATGCGCAAATCCCACCAATCTCCCCATGGCCCGGTTCGTACCCATCCATCCGCATCAACAACAACCTGATGGTCATCAATCCAGTATTCCTCGACAGCGTCAATCTCTCCTTGATTGACCGCCAGCACTTTATGGAAGATGCCTTGCTTGGCTTCCGCGAATATCCATGCACCAGAGGTTTTGACCCGACCATAGTGACGAACACGAACGGGCGTTGCTTGCCGCACCTGCTGTTGAACATCTTCAGGTTTTGGTTGGGATGGCCGAAAGAGGGAGGAGGCAAGATATGAAAAACCTAGCGATAGAGCCAACCCACCTAATGTCGTACCCGCAAACATAGTGATTGCCGCAAGACCTGTCTGCAAAGCAGCACCGATTACGCCAGTACCTGCAATCGCTGCAATCAATCCAGAAATCGCTACTGGCATTGAATTCTCCAAGCTTTCCAGATTGCATCGAGCGGTGCACCGATCAATCCGGTTTCATCATGAGAAAACCAGATCGTTTCGGCATGTATAGCCACACACAGTTTTTGATTATGGATAATCAGACCAACATCACCGCATACCGGCGATGCCGTCTTTTCAAACCCTTGCGAGCGCATGGCGCGGTTCACAAGTATGGGAAAGCAACCCCGCACAGACAGGATTGCCGAAGCTTCCGCTTCATCTCTGTATTGCCGACCCATCCACGCGAGAGGTGACAACCCGGTACGGTTTCGCACCCATCTGTCAGCAGTCGAGACACAATCGGTCTCGCCCCAGCGGAAGGGCTTTCGCGCTTCGGCAGCAACAAATTCATCAATGTGCATGAGATCAGTAGTCGGGATACTTAAAGGATTTAAAAAGCAGTGAACCGACAAACTGGCAGAACTTATCACCACCTGAACGGCGTTGCTGATCGCGGTCGGTGTATCGGCCAAAGGCCGGACGCGAGCGGTTGAAGAATGCATTTTCAGCAGTCATCGAAATTGACTGAATAGCGCCTTCAGATCCCTGCATTTCGGTCCGACTAATACGCGGCGGCTGCATGAAGCCCCACCAGATCGGAGCAGGCGTTCCCAAAGGTTGCCATTCCTCGTCAAATAGCTGGATCGACACGACCACTATGCGTTGATCGACCTCATCATTTGCGTTGAGCGCAGCGGCAAGGAAATTCAGCGTCGTATCCGGCAATCCGCTCAGTTGGAATGTCACATTCTGTGCAGCTGTCGTTGAAGACATTCCAAGCCCATCCACCAAACCAAAGCCATACATCGGCTCATATCGGTTCCCGCCTGTCTCAAGTGCGGTATTGCCGTTCCATACTCGCATGGTTTCAGAGGCAAAACGAAACTCAACAAGCAAATCCAGTCGCACTTGGCGCTTAGAAAATTCAATGAGTTCTGCGCTCGTAAAAAAAGCCATCACACGTCCTCAATGAAATTGACGGTGTGGAAAGACCATGGAGCGACTAAGTCTAGATCCATGTCCATTTCCGCATCGCTTGCGAGACGCATTCGGCAAATTGGATTATCGAATTCCATCTCAGTACCCGCAGAAACAGCTTCACGCGCAGGAGGCCTGAAAGTGATGGCTGCTGACTTGTCGCCCGTCATCTGTACGGTACGGATACGATACATGCGCTCACCGACTGAGAAATCCTGCCCCGGTTGCAATTGACCTGCCGTAACAAGGGCGACATTTGCTGTTGTGCCACGCAATGGAATGTTGCTGATCAAGCGAATATCGATGGCGCGAGAGCGATATAGGCCAGCGTCACTAAAGGGGCTGGTATCGGAATGCGGAACGCCCTTAAGCAGGCTGCTCCAATCCGGCTCGTATGGCTGATAAGCACCACAGCGCGGGAGAAGGATTGGATGCAACTTGCCTTCAAGCAGCATGGCTATCGCACGGTATGCCAGAACCGCTGATGAACCACGTTTGATGATGATATCTGCAAATGTTGCCTTCCATATACCAGCATCAGACGCGGAAACCTGAGATAAACCGGACACACTCGACGGCCCCGCCAATGTGCGCGAGGCAATATTGAATGATGCTCGTTTGGGCTTAAGCACAGAACGAGGCCAAATAGGTGTCACCATTACATGGCCTCACATGTTTCTTGTTTGAGCGTCGGCTATCATTGACGGTAGCGACTGCTGAACGGTTCGGGTGCTTTGCTGAACAGAAACCTGTACAATCGCACCGGATGCCGTCTGAATTCGCTGATCGGCGATTTTAGCCATTCGCCCACTGTCATCTTGCAACATGATGCGTATTGTTTCGTTTGAACCCTGCCCCCGCATACCTTTGATACCGGGCGCGGTCGGTGCATTTGATGTTGGCAACGGGCCGACATAACCACCGTTGGCATAGCCTTTCAGGCCACGGCGCATCGCATCCAAAGCGGCAGGCCCACCAGCTGCGCGAACCGCGTCTTGGTCAAAGACATATTCGCCTTTATGAACCACGCCAGCCGGTTCGTATTTTCCACCAGAGCCAGTATAGCCGCCTTTGTCGAAACCAAGCAGCTTGCCAATACCGCCGAATATCCCCGACCCACCGCCGCCGAAGATGCCAGCCAGTGGACCTTTGCCAAGCAAGGTTGCCTGCATGACGGCCTCAATGAGCGTATTCAGGAATTTATCAAGCGCCGAATTGCCGGTTTCAATGGCCGGGATCATCGACTGAAAAGCATCCATCATGGAGCCTTTCAAGAAGTCCGACAATTCACGCGCATGCTCTTGGCTTTCTGCGAGCTTATTAGCTTCAACCGTGGCATTGGCATAACCTTCTGCCAAACCCTCAATCTGCTCTTTCAAAGCTGGGGTAATTTCAATCCCAGCTTTCTTGGCAGCATTCAACAGTTCTTGCGTGGCGCGGGCCTTAGTGATTGCGTAATCGTAATCATCAATCAGTGGGTTAATCTGGGCTTGAGCTGCCGTTTCTGCCTGTAGGGATGCTGTGCGCTCTTTGATCTGCTCGATTTCGCGCTGTAGTTCATCAGGTCGAGACCTACCTCCACCTTTGCGCCCCTTGCCGCCACCAGACGATCCGCCTGCTCCACCATTTGACGAACCGCCGCCGCCTGAACTTCTTGTCGGCGCAACTAGGTCGTTATCTTTACTATTGGCAGTCCTTTCCCTCGCTCTGGCATTTGCAGACTGTCGCCAATTCTCGCCAAGCTTCCCAAGGTGATCTTGAGCGGCTTTTGTCAAAGCCTTGCCATATGCATCGCCAGCAGCCTTACCAGCTCCCGCGAATGAGTTATCAAGCCTACCAAGATTTACTGTCATATCTTCTGGCAGTATCGGTGCGACGCCGACAAACCGGTCTAGGGCATTCAACGCAGATGCAACGCGGTTGATGCCATTTAAAACTGTTTGAAGCCCGCTTTCTATGCCTGCAATCATCGAGTTCATGGCATTAATGACGGCTTCGGCAACAGCACCGGGCAGCTTAGTAAATGTCGTTACGGTGGTATCGTAGAGAAGGCCAACAGCACCGATAATGTTATTTGCTGCACCCTTGGTTGTTTCCCAAACATCTTCCCAGCTAACCTCATTGCCGCCTAATGCATCGGATATCAGGTTTAGCGCCCCTAGAAGATCATCGCGAACAAGTGACGCAACATCCATTGCGCCCTGACTGATGGTTTCCCATGCTACCGAGGCGTAATCCTGAAGATTAGCCATATCGCCTGCAATCGGCTGGATCTGGTCACCGAACGCCGAGAGAGCGAACGTAGCCGAGCTAATCGCGGTAATCAGAAGCAAGAACGGGTTAGTTGCAACCATCGTCGCGCCTGCCAGCGCCACTCGTGCCATCGCCGGAACATACTGCCCCAGAAGAACTGTCGCCGCTGCCGCTGCTGCTAATGCAACATGCTCGAAGTTATCACCGACAAAAACCAGTCCTTGCGCGATAGTAGCAGAAACGCCAGACGCCTGATCCATTGTCCCGACGAACTTCAATAAGCCGTTGGCGACCTTCTGAAACCCGTCAGATATAGTTGCAGGCATGCTCTCGGCTTCGGCTGTCAGTTCCTGCAAGCGCGTGGTCAAAGCCTTGTAGATCACGTCACCGGTGATCTTGCCTTCCTTGCCTGCTTCGCGAAGCTGATTGACACCAATGCCGAGCTGGGCGGCAAGCACTTCGGCAACACGTCCACCAACTTCAATCACCGTATTCAGGTTGTCGCCTTGAAGCTTACCCGCCGCCATCGACTTGCCGAGAGCGTCAATCACACGAGCTGCGCGATCAGACTTAGCGCCTGACACCACGAGCGCGTTATTCAATGCTTCGGTGTAATCAAGCTGCTGATTGGTATTGTAACCAAGCTCTTTGAGAGCGCCCGCATTTGTGAGAAAGCTTTCAGCCGTGTTTTGCATACCGGAATAGGTGCGCTGCGCCATGTCATAGATACGCTCCATTACCTGAGGAGCTTTATCCATATCCCCGACAGCAAGGCCTACACGAGAGGACAAATCAGTCCAAGTGTCAGCCATACGCTGGATTTCACTTACACCAATGCCAAGGCCACCGATCGCAGCACCAGCACGAAGCATATTCTGAAATGAACGACTGATGTTGTCGTTCATCGTGGAAAAGCGCTTCTCGATCTGGCGAGCGCGTTGATTAGCAACGCCATTTGCCCGGTTGAGCGCCTTTTCAAAAGAGGCCGTGCGGGCCTCCATAGCCACGACAAGGCGTTCAACGTCAGTCGCCATCAGAAGCCCTCAATTCCAAGTTCTGCAAGTTGATCGTCGCTCATACCGGGAGCGGCTTTTTCTTCGGTCGCATTGGCGGCTTTGAAGCCTTCAACCGCACAGCGAAATTCCCAAAGCGTCATCTTGCCGATGTCGCGATGGATTATTCCGGCCCATTGGTAGAAGCGGTTGAATTTCCACTTTCCGCGCGGGAGCGGGTTCGGGTCTTCTTCGCCCCCGCTTTCCGCTCCCCCGGCTGATCATCCTCATCGCCAAAGAGTGCAACCATCAACACAGCCTGCGCAGTCAGCACTGACAATGTGAGCGGTCGATCTTCAACGAATTTCTGGACAAGCTTACGAGCGGCTTCTTTTTCCATGCCGCCGCCTTCAAGACCGAGGCGGATAGGCTGGATCACATCATCAATGAACCATTGCTTGGAAGTGAGCCGCATCAATATCCATTGCGGCCCTGCATCGCATTTGTCTTGCAGGGCGCGAAGGTGTACAAGGCGGAGTTCAAAATCATGCTCTCCGCCAGCCCATGTGAGAGCCTTCGCCATTACGCAGCCTTAGCGGTACGGGTTGGCAATCCGTCGAACTGAATTTCGATTTCAGCCGATACCTTTTGGCCTTTTTCAACGGCATTGTTGAGGTACACGAGGATCGCTGATCCTGTTTCATATTCTGTGTCACCAACAGCAGAATTGACGTGCTGAACACGAATTGTCTTCTTACCGCCCGAATACCACCAATCAAGCATCATTTGATGGCTCTGGCTGGCCCATACGCCAGTACCTGAGATTGTAACTTCCGAGGACTGAACAGCACGTTCAACAACAGCTGGCAGGCTTTCATCTTCACAATCGGCGGGTACTTCCGTTGTCTGCATGTTGTGCTGGCGGTTGATACCGCGCTGTGTGATGCCGCAAATCTTCGAGAAAGTACCCTCGACATCTGTTTCAATCTCAACAACAAGATGCTGAAATTCTGCGGTAATTGGCTTAACGGCCATGTTATTTCTCCATGCGAAAACGGGCCAGCAATACGCCAGCCTTGATAGGGCTTGAGGCCCGGTTTCAGGTGATTGGGCTAAGCCCGTTTACGGCCTTTCAGGGCGCGTTTCTGATCGCGTGTCGGGCTTGCGACCGCTTCGGCCCAGCCTTTCGATACGCAGTAATCAATGAAGTCTTGCGGACGTTCTTGCGGTTCCGGCGAAGCCTTGGCGTTGAACGAATACCGGCTGCGAGGACGCGACCAGTTGCATTCCACTTTAAAGATTGCCCAAGCCATTATTTCGCTCCGTCTCTGACTGCTTTGCGCATCTGGCGCGTAACCCTGCCCCGGACACGCTTTCGCAACGTGCGCCATGATGGGAAGAAATACGGGCTGGCCTTCATGTGCTGGGTGCCGAACTCTTGAAGTCTGGCAAGCTGGAATTGCTCACGTTCACCAACCATCGTTGACGTATCGCCAGCGTAGATCGTGATCACCAAACCGTCGCGTGTCGGTGCTGACTTGCCGAGGACCATTGAGCCTTTCGGCGCATCGCCCCACGTCCAGTTGATCGTCTGTGCAAGTGCACCCGTATCTTTCGGTGCCAATCGACGCATCATACTGACGACTTCGCCAGCACCTTGCTCCATTGCTTTGATCGTCGCATCGAATACAGCCTGCGGAATGGTCTTAGTAAGCTTTCGCTTGAGCCGGTCTAAGCCCTCAACCATCTTCCCATTCCTCGTCAATCAGTCCGGTGACTTGCACAATGCCATGAGCGGTTATACCGTCTGGATCATCCAAAACACGCGACAATTCGATATTAAGACCCACAAGAGCGCCGCTTAACAGCTCACCAGTGGTGTTTCTCAAAGCGCCTACAATGGCGTCAACAATCTCTTTGCACGGCCATTTCCGGCCATTCTTGCGCACCCAGCAATCAATCTGGATTGTTTCTTCACGGCTATTGATGCAATCAGCATCATCGGTGCGAAAATCACTCGCGCCCATCGAGATATATGGAAATGTCGGCTTTTCAGGTGGGCCGTCATACACACGATCACCGACAAGTGCCGAAACCTTCGCGTTGGCCTTGAGCGTGGAAATAATCAGGTCTTGGAATGAGACGGAAACACTCATGTCGCCACCCCGCTTTCCGCTGTAATTTCCATAAACTGCCGATCCTCGGTCGGGACAATTGCCCTGATCTGGTACTCGGTTCCGGTGCGCGCATCACGCATACCGTCATCAGTGGTCAAAGCTGCCGTCTGGCTACTTCTGCGCACCGTGACAACAACCGGCTGCTTACCCGTCAACCTTGCCGCCTGAACCGTTTCCCCTCCCCGCAGATACCGGATATTGCCGCGGACTGTGAAATCGGTCGGGGTCGGCTCGAAACCACCATGCCCGTCCGGCACTTCGGTGATGGTGCTGAAGGTGATAGATGAACGAAGTTGCCCTGATCCTAATCTAGCCATGATTACACCTTCGGACGGCGAAACGGCCAGATAAGAGCTTCATAGGCTTGATTGCTCTCAATCCGTGGGCCTTCTGGGTCGCCTCGGTATGAGTACATCAGCCCAACATGCATCAGGATTGCCGCCTTGAGAGAGGCTGGCACGTCTGCCGGGGCTGTCCCTGCCTTGTATTCGATAGTGACCGCATCGGCGCGGGCTACAGTAGCGGGCCACGAGTTACCGTAAGCGAGCGAAAGAACTGTTCCGCAGGCATAGTCCAGCGTCTTGTAGGAGGCCTCTGAAACGGTTTTCTCCACATTATCGGTGTCGAAGTACTTCACGGCCTCAACGCTAGCCACTGGCCCCATACGCAGCCGCAGGAAGCTATTAAACGAGCAAAACGATTGCTTCCACGTCTGAGTGACAAGCGCGATGTTAAGCGTACGCTCAAGATGATCGGTCGCGGCCTGAATAAAGCGCGTGATCTGGTTATCATCATCGGTGAAACCCGACACAATCAGATGTTGACGAGCTTCTTCAAGCGATACCGGTAGGTCTGCTGGCGCTTGTGTGCGGACAGGAAGCAGCATTTATCAACCGCCTTTGTTCTTTTCTGCCCGACCTTCAGCCTTATTCTTCGGCTTTTCCTCGGACTTTTCCTTCAAAACGCCATTCTTCACCAAATGCGACACATCAGTTTCGGATGCCTGTCGTTCATCGCCGGGTTCATAGAATTTATCACCCTGATGACGGCGTAAAACTTCATAGGTTTTCATGGCAATCTCCTTCAGATCAAGAAACGGGCAGCGTTAACTGCCCGTCGATTTGATCAGAACTTATTCGCCGCCACCCGGAGCCGCGTTCACATCGCCGTAGATGAACGCTTCTGGACGATAGACAGCCAGAGCGAGACGTTCTTCAGCAAGGATGGTGACAAGGTTCTTGATGAAGTCGTCTTCATTCTCAGTTGCGACTTCAACACGTGCCTGCCAGCGGTCGAAAATCTGCGCACCAAGCTTGAACGCACCGGTGAGGAACTTACCAGCCGCAACCGCCTGAGTGGTGACAACAGGAAGGCCCCAAAGAGTAGGCGAAAGCGTACCCTGCGGATTGCCGATGATGTAACGGCCCTGAGTGTCCTTGAGCAGTTCAATCGACGTCCAATCAATCGGATTGAGGACATGGCCGGTTGCTGGATATTCAGCAAGCGCCGCCTGAAGCATCGCCACACGAAGACGATCAATGCCGGTAACAGTTGCTGGCATGGTTGTCCCGGCAGGGATAGCGAACGCTGTCGACTGCGGGATGATGCCGAGCAGGTTCTGGCCTGTGCCGTCACCGTTGAGAAGCTGGTTTTCTTCAACGTATGCCAGACCGTACAGCAAGCGCTGATCAATGATCGAGCGAAGCTGTGACACGTCAGACAGCACCTGACGGGAAGCCTTCATCCAGTGTGCAATGACCTTGGCAGAGGTCGTTACCAGCTCGAACTGAATATCCGAGTTTGGCTTTGCCGCACCTTCAGCCACGCCAGCGGCGCGGTTGTTGAAACCCTTTTCCTTGACGTATTCCAGTGAACCGCCGTCCATCTGACCCTGCGAGAGCAGATCACGGATAGTCAGACGGCGCTGGGGCAGCTCAAGAATGCCGGGAAGTCGGGTGGTCTGAATTGCAGCGCCAACGGAACCGGCGGCGTTCGTGGTTGCCGTGGTCAGCGTGGCCTTGGTCTGAATGTCGATGCGACCGCGAGGGTTCGCCTGACCGAGAAATTCCTTGACCTTGTCGTTTTCAACGAACTGCTCACCAATCGACTTTTCCCGGTCGCCTTCGCCACCGCCGCGTGCTGCCTTCTGCTCGAAATCGTCAAGACGTGCCTTGAGTTCATTCATGGCGGTAAGGCTTTCGTCAGCCTTTGCCTTGAGGCTCTCGCTGATGTCGCCATTCTTCTTGGCTTCAGCCACGGCCTGTTCAGCGATTTCCTTGACGCTGTCAAACTTCTTCTCGAAGTCAGCCTTAACCTCCAGAGCAAGCTGCTCTGCTGTTTTATTGTCGCTCATTGATAATGTCCTTTCTGGACAAAGAGGGTGAGATTTAACCGCGCAATGCTTTTAAGAATGCGGTTGCGTCGCTTGCCTTTTCGCCCTCTGGATCACCCAGAACGGCCTTTGCATAACCATGCGAGGCAATCGCGCATGCCATGCTTTTTGGAACCCCTGCCTCTCGCAAGATGTCCTCAAATTCTTTGATCGGCATGGGGTCGCCATCGCGGAGGCGTCTGGCAAACTCATCCATGCGTTCAGATTTCACTGCCTCGATACGGGCGCGGCGATTGGCTGGGAAAGAAACCGGGGAGATTTCCCGCAGGTCCAATTCATCCAGATTGCGCACATTGCCGTCAGGAGTGGCTTTGATTTCTCGGTACCCGATGGAAAGACCACCGATAGCATTCGCCTTCATGAGCGCATGGACTTCACGAGCCTTCTGCACTTCCATGATCAAGCGGCCCTTACCCCAAAGGCCTTTTGCATCCTCAGCAAGATCATCCCAGATACCGATCGGTTCATTCGGGTTATGCTGCCAAAGCATCAGAACGCTTGTGCCTTCGCGCTTATGCTTAGCGAGACTGCCAGCGAAAGCACCGGGCATTACCCGCTCGCCATAGCTGTCAACATTGCCGTTGACCGAGCCGTAACCCGTAAAGGTGCCGTCTTCCGACAGGTCTTTAACCTGCAAGGCAAAGTCTTTGGTTTTCATCGAGATTATTCCTCGTTGTCGCTCTGACGCGGGGTCAGTTCTCGGTCTGCACCGGCTTCGGTAATGGGCACATTCTGCATCTGCATGCGTGGAACATCTCCGCCCTCGACAGGTGGCAAGTTCTCAAGCTCTCGGACTTCGTTGATCGTCATCGCGCCGATTGCCGTCATCTGCTGGTAGAACCGCGCTCTTCCCGCCGTATCGCCCCGCAGAAGGCCTTCTTGGTTAAATTCTATGATAACCCCTGCCGCCTTATCCGCTGGCGTCAGGAGCTGTTTCATCAGTGCCTGTTCAATGCGCTTCAAACGACGGCGAAGTGTGAACTTCTGAAAGCCGAGTGTTTGCGCTTCAATACCCGATCCCCAACTTGTCGATTTCGATGTGTGACCAACCATATGCGGAGGCACACCGAAGAACCGACAGATTTCCTCAATAGAGAATGAGCGGGTTTCCAGCATCTGGGCATCTTCTGGCGTAATCGTCAGTTGCTGCCATTCGGTGCCGCCCTCTAGGATGATAGGCTTGCCAGCATTGCCGCTTCCGATTTTCGCTGCAAGTTTCTGTTCGGCAAGCTCGCGCTGCTCATCGTTCAGCCACTTCTCGAACTTGAGAACACCAGAAGGTCGCAAACCGTTCTCAAACATCGATCCGGCTGATCTATCCGCTGCCTGCGATAAGCCAAACACACGGCGACCGAAGTAAAGCGTCGACGCTCCGCCAAGTGGGTTGCCGCCGAAACCACGGATATGCAGGATTTCGCGATCTGTGGCTTCGTTCGCCTTGCCGTCCTCAGTCCACTTGTAAATCAGATCGCCGTTGGACTTCTTCTGAACGCTCATCAGCGCCGGAAGAATAGGAGTTAAGACCCGAACATTACCATTTGATCGATTGACACGAGCGTAACCATTGCCCCAAAGCTCAACCGATGCCGCCATGAAGTCCCAGAAGTCAACCGCTGTCTGGTCGTAATTCGGGCTGTCGTGCAGCACAACATAGAGTGGGTGATCGCTTGCGACCTCGCGTGATCCGTCAGCACTCTTGCGATAAACCATAAGCGGCAACGACGAGATTGTACCTGAAATCAGGTTCACACATGCCCACACCGCAGACAGTGCAAGAACATTCTTTTCAGTGATGATCTCCCCGGCCCCGCCGATGCTGTCACCCGGATACCAAGCGTCAGGCTCACGAACGGTCAGGTTCCGCTTAACAGGCGTATCGCCAACGAAACCATTCAGCATCTTTCGCAATAGGTTCACGCTGCACCTGCCAAGCTCTTGAAGTAATCATCCATGCCATCATGTTCCGTTTCCTGCTGAATAAACCAGCCAAGAGCCATGATTAGCGCCACCGCACCGTCGATCTTGTTTTGAGGCATCTCCTTGCGCGGGTAGACGTTCTCTTTTGCATCGTAATGCCCGACAACATTGCCGATCATCCAGTTCATCACCGCATTTCCGGTGTGATGAATGCGCTGTTCCCGCATGAGAGCATCAAGCGTTTTCGTCGCCTCGCTCATCGTTGCCACTGTTTGCCGATATTCCTCGGCAGGCATTCCATCGCGCTTGAGGTTCTGGATCATCTGCTGCGCTTGCCATGGGTCAGTTGCTACAGCTTGCAGATTTAATCCCGGACCTTCCGCCTTGATGTCATCCTCGATTGAACCGAAGTCGATTGTCTCACCGGCAGTGGCAGTTATGTCGCCCTGCATCTCCCACCCGCGATACATCGGGTGCTTATCTTCTTCTATTGCAACTCTCGGTAGGTAAAAACGTGGGAAAACATAATAATGAGCCTTCCCATCTATCAACCTGCGATAGAGGTTTACACGCGCTGCAATGTCGATCTTACTTGCCAGATCAAGGCCAATGACACATTCGTCGTTGGCAAAGTCTTCCTCAACAAGATCGCGGTCCTCGCATTTGCGCCACCAGTCTGTGTCAAACAGCGCCGAATTAGCGTCAACCCAAACATTCAGATGCTTGGTGAGATAATTCGCCCTTGCTGTTGCAACCTGTCTGGCCTTGCCTGCCGTCTGTAAGACAATCTTAGGATCGACAGACACACCCCAATTCGGGTTTGCCTTCCGCAAAGTTTCTTCTGCAAACGGATCGTCGCCCTCGTCAATGGTGTAAATAATTCCGAATACAGCGTCAGCAGCCTCCCCCGCTACAGTGCCAGCCAGAACATCAAGAACGAACTTCCTGACCTCGTAGCAGATACCGTGCTTGTTGCTGCCTGCCGTGGTGATCATCCACAGCATCGATTGAGGCCGTTTGCCAAGCCCTGTTTCCAGAACATCATAAACATCACGGCTTTTGTGCGCGTGAAGCTCGTCTACGATAGCCAGATGAATATTCAAACCGTCAAGCGTATGCCCGTCAGCGGATAGAGCCTTGAACGCGCTCGATGTTTTCATCTGCACAAGAGACTGTGCACTGACATCGACCTTAAACCGATTGCGATAGGCAGGCATCTTTCTTGCCATCGCCTGTGCATCGCGGAAAACAATGCGAGCCTGATCGCGTGTCGTCGCTGCCGAGTAGATTTCAGCACCGGCTTCACCGTCAAGCGCAAGCATGTAAAGACCAACCGGCGACGAGAAAGATGACTTCCCGTTACCGCGGGGGACTTCCACATAAACGCGACGAAACCGCCTATTTCCGTTACTATCCACCCAGCCGAATGACGTGCTCAAGATGAATAGCTGCCACGGCTCCAAAATCATCAGATCGCCGCGTGAAGCTGACGGGCCTTTGATATGTGGGCATAGCTCGACAAATCGGCAGATGCGCTCTGCCCTTCCGGTATCGAAGTGATAGCCCTTCGGCGGATTAGCCAGATCGTCAAGCTGTCGCTGGCAAGCCTGATAGACATACTTGCAGGCCGGAATAGCGCCTGAAACAACGTCACGGGCGTATTGATGCGCCTTATCTGCGTAGCTCAATGTTGCCTAACGTCAAATTCTGCAAAGGGATCATCATCAGCTTCTTCATGTGGCTGGTGAACCTTGGACCGATCAACCGGCGTTGCGCCTAGTGATGAAACGGCCATGCGGTAATTGCCAAAGAATGAAGCAGGCAGATCGCTTGCGCCTTCGATAATCTGCCCCCTCATGATGCTGACAATCTCTAGTGCCGCTCGGTCCTCGTAGACCAGCCACGGGATTTCATCGACAAAGATTGCCCATGCCTTTTTTGCATTCTTACTCAGATAATCTGGGGCTTTTCCGATACCGCGCCCCGAAGCTTTCGGGTTACTTCTGTCGCGATAACGTTGCGGGTCTTTCTTGTCAGCGCCAGTTAGCGCCGCCTTAGCAAGTGGCGTTTGCGGACGTGGCATTTCAGCCCTTTCACGGGCCTAAACCCTTTTTATGAATTGCGGATGCGTGTAAATGCTTGGGACGCGGGTCTGGCTGACGGTCAGCTGTAGACTTTTACCCCGCCCCGGCCTATCTGACCGCCCCATATCGGGCCACTGAGAGGCGTTTGATCTTTTTTTGATGCATTGCAACACTTCAATCAAAACGCTCGTCTATGCGCCTATATGAAAGCTTCGATCTATCCATCGATCTTTAGGCGCTGTTGGGTATCCATCCTGCCCAACATTGCGATGCTCGATCTTTTTGATCCTGATAGTGTCTGGGCTTCGAT
>NZ_JAVLAT010000005.1 GCF_032190615.1 Brucella pseudogrignonensis | reverse complement strand
CTTCTGACGACCGCGATTTGGTTAGGTTCGTAAAGAAGGGCCGTAAGCCGGGGCGCTACGATCTTCTGACCGTTACAGGCGAGCCAATTATCGATGCAGAATTGAAGTGGGCTGCGGAGGTGACTTTGATTAAGCCGCACGTTCCAACAGATAAAGAAGCGGCAGCGCTGTGGGGAGATCAAAGGGATGGAGATTGATTGGGGCTTTATTGCCGCAGCTTTGGCATTAGTTGCTGGGCTATCCACCTTTGCTTACAAGGCGCCCGGAGTTTTCAACGCTGTTACGTCGACTATTAGTATTGCACTATCAGTAATTGGGATTTGCTACGTAATGTACGCGGTCGGTTATTCTAATGCTTTTAACGAATTGAAATATCTTTCCACGAACGATGACTTTGCGAAGGCTAAAAACCCTTATAATTCTAATTGGCTTTTCCTAGCTTCGGCAGTTGGTTTTGTATTTCAGTCATTATGCCGACTTATTCTTTATGTCGCCAATCATGTTCGAGCAGAAGAAGCTAAAAAAGCTATTTCCTGATTTTGGATACACCTCTGGCTATCAAGACGTTTACCTTCATACCGAAGGGTTCCGTCCTTTGCAGTTCATCCTATGTCGATGAACCGGGATGCTATGAAGCTTCAGTATCCCTGCCTGCCCGTTTCACCAGTGGGCCAGTCTGTCTCCATGCATGAAGGCTATATCGGCAGTTCAATCTCTCAAGTCACATCCAAACCATTCGAGCGGCGTCTACCCCGCTGAAACCGTTTCATCAGTCTGGGATGAAAAACCGCTGTGGATTTCATACACCGGGTGATCGGCGTAACGGGTCAAATCCAAAAAAAGACCGTCTCTTTAGCGTTTAAAAAACAAATCACCTTGGCGGGAACCTCCGAGCAGACCCAAGATTTTCAGTTATTCGACGCCCTGAATTAATCGTTTCGGTTGTGCAACGATCTATAATCTGCTAAACAATCCGTCTCAGACGATCTTTTCAGGCCCCGGCAGCTTCACCGCTCCGGGGCTTTTCTTTTACGCTGCGCACGTACGTAATGTCAAATTATTTACGCATAGTTCGTATTTTATCCTTGCTTATACGTTTTTTGCGTATATAGTGAACTCATCAAAGCAGTTCACGAAGAAGCCTTTGCCGATCTGAACCGCGAGATTTCAACCACTGCCGAAACTGGTGATGGAGGTTGTTATGTGAAGTGCAACGCGGTGCGCGTCTCAAGCTGGACATGAATTTTACAAGTGAGATTACGGACCTGAGCATGTCCAAAACTGCTCACAGAGTTTCCAAACCGAAGGATCAGCCATGTCAGACCGAGCCGAACTACTGGCGATTTTCAAGAACCACGTTGCGGCAGTTGAAGCCATTGAGGGCATTGCCGGAACGGTCAGCCTGACATGCTTCACGTTGAAGGATCAGGGCGAGAGTGGGCTTGATGTTCGCCGCTTGCTTGGCCGGTTTGTGGAAAAGAACTGTGACGATGAAATCCGGTTGATCGACTACCTGCGCGGGTTCGGCAGTGAGCCGCCAATGAGCGAAAAGGAGCGCCGGGATTACCGCCTTAAACGCTCTGAGGACGTTCTGGACCTGATCGACAAGGCGATCGAGACGATCAACGACTACGTCCATGGGAGGGCTGCATAATGATGATCCAGAAGAATTGCGCAGCTTGCGGAATCTTATTTTATACCCGTCTTGCTGATCATAAACGCGGCTGGGGCAAGTGCTGCGATAAGTCTTGCTCTGCTGCTTTCAAGGTTGGTCTTCGTCCTCGTGATGTCAACGAGAGATACGCCAAACGAAGTGCATGGGCTGACGTGTGCCTTACTGTTCGCAAAGCTGCTGGGGTCAAAGAGTGGCCCAAGGCTCCAAGCGTAAAAGATCAGATCGGTCAGAACGTAAAGATCAAGCCGATTTACCACTCACCAAGTAGCTGCCGTCACTGCGGGAAGCCTGTGAATGGTCCCGGCCTGTGCGATCCATGTGAACAACACGAAGACGCAATGAACTCAATGGAAATGGGCTGGGACGGCCACAAGGCATGGGCATGACCATCCCCGACCCTTTCCTGACACTCATCACCATCAACCTATCAATCGCGTTTATCGCGCCGTTTCTGGGGATTTAGCCCATGCGTGACCTTATTGAAGACATCGCTGGCTTTGTTGCCGTTTCTGCCTTCTGCGGCGTGTTTCTTGTCTGGGTATCCTCAGTATGACCGCCCTCCTCCAAGTAAGCGGCTATGTGCGCCGCCAGTCAGCCAAGGGCGATGAGAAGCGCCCACGGTTCACACCAGAACAGTTAGCAACAGCCAGCCAGATGCGCGAAGAACTATTCCAGCAATTCAATCAGGAATGCGTTCTCGCCGCAGACATAGCGCTGGCACAAGAGTTTCCGGGAGAGTTGAAGTGAAAATCGAGAGCAAATATTCGATTGGAGATACGGTTTACCGGGGCTCGACTGTATCTAATAAAAAGCAGCGCCCTTGCCCTGATTGCCTTGGCACCCGGAAGTGGAAAGCCACCTCACCGGCTGGCACGGATTATGAATTTTCCTGCCCACGGTGCAGCACTTCATATCAAAGCAACCACGAAATGTCGCTGGATTACTCACTGTTTGAGCCATCCATCACAAAGCTGACTATCGGAAGCGTTCAGTACAACAGCGCCGAAGGATCATATGACCACGGCTTTCGTTATATGTGTGTCGAGACGGGCATTGGCTCTGGATCAGTATACAACGAAAGCGATCTTCATCTTTCAGAAGCTGATGCAATCGTTGCCGCGCAACTGATCGCCAACGATCAAAATCAGACCGTTGATTGGGTAGTAAAGCAGTTCAATAAGACGCTTGAAATATCAGATTATCAGCTTGGCAGTGCTGCACTCAAACTCGCGTCGGACAAAGCGCATGCTTCGAGCTCTATGCTCTATCGCCTTCAAGACCTCTTTGAGGAAATCAAGGAAGCTGGCGACAAAGCAGAAATACTTCAAGCTATCAGCGATTATGTTGAACACGACTGGCAGAACGACAAGGCAAAGGCGCTTGAGGTAGCCCTTGGAGGTGCAGCATGACTGACACCTTCCAGCAAGTGGGCCAAGCGTTAAACGGATTGGCAACAGGACTTTCACAAGAACGCGTCTGGAAAGGTGAAATCATCACCAAGAACGGCGTTTATTCCATGGTTCCGATAGAAACCTATCACCGCGAAACCAGCCTGTTTGATGGGTTCTCAATCTCGTCATCAAGCCTTCGCACAGTTCTACGCCGTCCGCTCGAGTACTGGTACGCCAGCCCATACAATCCGAATGCTGTTGAGCCAGAAGGCTCTAAGGCGCTCGACTTCGGTAAAGCTGCTCACATGCTTCTCTTGGGCGAAGAAGGCTTCTCTGAACGGTATGCGCTGCGTCCAAAGGAATACGACGATAACAAGGGCGCTTCTAAGCCTTGGAATGCGAATTCCACCGCCTGCAAATCATGGCTCAAGAAACAGGCTGATGAAGGCCGCGCCGTTATCACTGAGACAGAGATTGCGCACATTAAGAACATCGCTGAAGCGCTTTCACAAAAGGAAGCAATTCGCCTTGGTATTCTGAACGGACGCATTGAGCGATCAATTTTCGCCAAACGTAACGGCATCTGGTTAAAGAACCGGCCAGACGTAATCCCCAATGATGGCGGCGATTTCGTTGACCTGAAAACGGCGGCGTCTGTCGATGATGACAGCTTGTCGAAGGCGATCTTCGCACACGGTTATCATATCCAGGCTGGCTTTACCCGCATGGTTGTCCGTGAGGTGTTGGGCGAACAGGCTTTCTCCTCTTTCACCTTCGTATTTGTCGAGAAAACAGCTCCTTACGATGTGCGTGTAGTGACGTTGAAAGACGCCGATATCGACCTTGGCGAAGCGCAGGCGCGTATTGCTCTCGACACACTGGAGAAGTGCATCAGGCTCAACGATTGGCCCGGATATGACGGCCATGATCAGCACATTTCCTACGTCGAAATGCCGCCATGGGCGCGCAACCGCGTCGAAGAACAAATCAAATATTCCGAGAAGGCAGCATAATGAACCAGATCGTACCGCAAGACGCTCCAAAGCAGCGCCAGATTATCGAAGTCGTTGACGCTGTTCCGCTTCTCGACACGTCCAAGTTTGAACACATGCAGCGCATTGCAACAGGCATGGCGCGTTCAACACTGATCCCTGACAGCCTGAGAGAGGAAGGCACGAAGGACAATAAGCAGGAGCTTCCATTTGAACGGGTAGCCGCAAATTGCTTCCTGATCGTCAATCAGGCCGTCCGTTGGGGACTAGATCCATTTTCGGTTGCTCAAGCCGTATCCGTGGTTCACGGAAAGCTTTGCTACGAGGGAAAGCTGGTTGCCGCTGTAATTCAGGCGAAGCTTGGTTTCAACCTTCATCACCACTTTGTAGGTGAAGGCGATGCTATGCGGGTTTACTTGAGCGACAGGCCGTTGACTGGTGAGATTGTCGCCACGCTTAAGCCGGGCATTCGCCGCCCAGACATGCGCCTGTTTGACGGTTCTGTCAGTGAATGGAAAACAAGTGGCAACGGCTCGCCATGGTCGCCAAAGAACTTTGTTCGGATGCTGATTTACCGCGGAACTCGTGACTGGTGCCGCATCTATGAACCGGCTCTTATGCTTGGCGTCTATACGCCTGATGAAATGCTCGACATGTCCGAGAATGCAAGGGCCGTCCGCGCGAAGGAAGTTTCGACACCTTCCATCATGCAGCGTCTGCAACAGCGCCAGATTGAGCCAACAGCAAGCGAAGGCTTCAATAAGGACTTTGTAACGGCTGAGACTGAAACACTCGCCAGCTCCCCGGATACTCAAGATACAACCGCATCTGATAGCGTCACCTCCAGCGCATCAGACAGAGAGGGTGGAGAAGGTTCGGTAAACGGCTCCACCCTCGATAATTCGGAAGATGTGAAGCTTGAAAAGCGTGAGCTAATGAAGCTGGTTGTCCAGTTGACCGCGCTGACCAAGGACTTCGACGGGGAAGATAAGACCAAAGCGAAAGATGATGTTTGGTCGTGGACAGAAGGCTTCATGCAGGCTGGCACGGTCGTTTCGCATGACGGCATCGAACTGGCGAAAAAGATCACCCGCATGTTTGTCGGCGTGGCTCAGGGATACAATTCACAAGCTTCTGTCCTTGAAGACGCCTGCAACGCAATCGGCACTGACATCGCCGAGTTGGACGAGGTGCAGTGATGGCTAGGAAGTTTCGAGCAAGAAACACACCCGTGACACCCGCATATCTTGATCTGCGTATTAAGGACTTGGCAGACCGAGGATATGGAAAAACAAAATGGATAGGCTTCTGTGAAGATGCGCTCGACCTTGGATTGTCACTGAGACTTTATGAGGCAAAGCACACCGTATCGAAATACATCACCGTCAGCAATGACCGCGGGAAAGAGTTCAAGGTCAGGTTCTCGAACCACCGGCCAATCAAAGCACGGGAAGAAGCAAACGATTGTGATTTTTTCGTAGGCGTCAGCAATAAGAACGTAACAACTACTGTTCAAGCATTGCAGGCTGTCAAATCTCACTTTGAGCTTGAGGAGGCAGTGTGATGGCCTCAGCAGTCCGCAGACACCCCGAAGCATTCAGTACTGCCCCATCCAAGGGGCAGAAGCGACCAAGGAAACAGGACGGAAAGCATCTGGCATGGATAAGAACCCTGCCCTGCTTGGTAACTGGTCAGTATGGCGTTGAAGCAGCTCATATCCGGTACGCAGCGCCAGCATACGGCAAGCGAGACACCGGGAAGGCTGAAAAACCGGATGATCGTTGGACAGTGCCTTTGGCGCCGTCAGTCCATCGTGAACAGCATGCCACCAACGAGCAGAAGTTCTGGGAACAGCACAAAATCGATCCGTGCCAAGTGGCCTTAGCCCTGTACGGCGTATCCGGCGACGATGATGCCGCAATCGTGATTATTCGGAATGCGAGGAAGCCATGACCCCGACCATACCAGATGAAGCAGTACAGGCGGCAAGCAAGCGCATAGACGAGTATTACGACACACCGAATTGCGTAGGTGAAACAGCCGTTCGCGCAGCACTCACAGCCGCCCTGCCTTTCCTGCAAGGGGCATCCCCGCGTGCGCAGGCGTTGGAGGAAGGCGACCTAAATGCACGCCTTAAGGCAAAAGGCATGTACTCCATTGATGAAATGATGGGAACTTTGCCAGTCGATAAGTGGCTCGTTCATTCCGGAATGACCGATATCAAGTTCTTCGGTGAATGGCTGGAGCGTAAAACACGTGAATATCTCACCATGAAGGCCGAGTATGACGCCGGAAATAAGGATGAACGCGACGAACTATACGAGTGGGTTCTGGCTCACTACGGCGCTTTTCGTGATGTTCTCGTCAACTTTCGAGCCGCCCTCTCGTCTCAGCCTGTAGCGTCCACCCGCCCGGCAGGAGGCAGCGACCATGGCGAATGAGCAAGGGCTTATCGTTAAGCACGACATTTCGAATGAAGGAATAGCAGACGCGCTTGAAAAGTGTGATTGGGCAGGCGCTTCAATCGGCAACAAAGCAATTCTTCAACTGGCGATACAGGCACTACGCAACACCCGCCCCGCCGCGCCGGTCGAAGGGTTGGAGCGGTACGACTTAGAAGATCGTAGCCACTTCAACGAAGGTAGCTATATGCATCCAGACGAAACCGGCGAATACGTCCGCTTCGATCAGGCCGAGGCCATCATTGCGGCGGAACGGGTAGAGAAGGAACAGCTTAAGGCAGAACTTGCGGAAGCCCTACGCGGCAATCGTTATGCACAATTGGAGCGGATGGCTGTTAAACGTGCCGAGAAAGCCGAAGCCGACAACGCGGCGCTGACTGCGCGGGTTAAGGAGTTGGATCACGACCTTAATGGGGCAAAGGGCAACGCAAAAAACGCAATGTCAAATGTTGATTATTGGCGTGGCCAGACGGAAGCCCTCGAAACCGAACTCGCGGCGGCAGAAGGCACTCTGACATCCATCGCTCACACGTTCTCCGAGAATAGCCATGGGTCTATGAAATCTTTGTCAGGCTCTTTTTACCAGTCGATGGCTAATCGATACTTTGCAGAGAAGGCCAAGCCATGACCCTCATTGACAGACTATCCAAGCTGGAAGGGCCACTAGGGGAGCAGAGCGAATGAAGCTGCAACTTGCCCTAAAAGCTGAATACTTCGACGCGATCCGTGACGGCACAAAGACCGAGGAATACCGGCTTGCGAACGCTTACTGGACACGAAGGCTTTTCGTAACCGGCTATCGAACAACCGGCCCCCGTAGTTTTAGCGGCATCGTCCTAACCAAAGGCTATCCAAAGCGTGAGGACGCAGAACGCCGCCTGGAATTGCCGTGGTTTGGCTTCGTTCGTAAGACAATTACCCATCCACATTTCGGCCCAAACCCCGTCGAGGTATTCGCCATCGACGTGTCAGGTCGCCAAGCCCTGAAAGGCGGTGAGTGACCATGGCTAAGCTTGAGCGATACGATAAGGATTGCCATAGGATTGTTGAAGGTGGAAGCGTTGTGGCATTTGCCATCCGCCTCTCAAATGACAGATGGCGTTTATCAGACGTTGACGACTTCCCACTTCTTGGCCGTAAGTCGTTCGATAAACCGACTGACGTTTTGGCCGCATGGGAAGCGATGAAGTCAGACCGCACCGCACTGCAAGAAAGGGGGAGTGAGTGAGAAGCCTAGCTCCAGCCACCTTTGGCGATCCCCGTTCTTCCGGCCTCAACTGGGTGGGCGCGCATGTCAACCTGCTTGCTTCCACATTTGCTGCACTTGAGCTTGGAAAGCAAAACATCTCGGTTTGTCGTGTGATCTGGGCCAAGCTTCTCAGAAGCCTTCACCAAATCCAGCCAGTTATTGTGGGCGCAGTCCATGCAGAAAATGTTGAACCGCATGCCATTCTCAATGCAGCCGCCAAGCGTTGCGTATGGACGATAAACCTTCATGCCGACCTCCTATCAGGCGGCAGCTATTACACCGTGAACGAAACAGAAACAAATCACAAATTGACGGAGGTTGGTGTCCATGATGAGGAATGATCCCGCAGCAACAAATCTAACCAACCCTATTCCTCGGATTGGCTTGAGCCGTGCAGAGGTTGCCATTTCGATTGGCGTAAGCCCTAATACGGTTGACGTGATGGTTAGTGAAGGCATGCTGCCACCTCCAAAGAAGTGGCACACCCGGAAAGTCTGGCTTATTTCGGAGATTGTTGCAGCCATGGCGGAATGGCCCACAGATACGCACGGCGCATTTGGCGGAGCTTCTGATGACGGGGAAGAATGGAAAGCAGCCTGAGAATAAGCAATGACGAATATTGAACTGCCATTCATTGAAAAGAATAAAAGCCGTCACGGCACAATGCGCTACTATCTGCGAATAGATGGTCGGCGCATTTGTCGTTTGCCAGACGATATAAATAGCGAAGAATTTCTTAAAAAGTATTGGCAGGCTCGTAATAGCCTTGAGGTGAAAAAGCCAAAGGTCAAGGGCGGTCAAGGTCAGTTGGCACCGGTAAAGCCATACTCATTCCGGTGGCTGTGCATTCAGTATATGACCTCGGAGCCTTTTTTAAAGCTTGATGAAACCACGAAAGCCAAGCGCCGCGCTATCATTGATGCAATGCTGCTTGAGCCACTGAGCGAGAACGACCCCCGATTATTTGCGGATATACCGCTTTCTAAGATGACCGCAGCCCATATTGAAGTTCTGAAAACTCGCAAGAAAGAAACACCTTTTGCGGCAGATGAGCGCCTAAAGATACTACGCCAAGTATTCGACACGAAGAAAGACGCAAAGCAAATCGTGCCGAATATCGCTAAGGGTGTGGATGCGTACCGGATGCGCACAGATGGTCATGCGACTGCTACCGCCGAGGATCTGGCTAAATTCATTGAGCACCATGGGCCAAAGTCCAAGGCTGCGCTTTATCTGGCAATCCAGATGTACACTGGTTTTCGTGTTTCTGATTTGGCAGTGCTTGGTCCGCAACACCGAAAGAATGACGAGTTTCGACTGCGGCTATTCAAAAACCGGAATACGACGCCGGTGGATATTATTATTCCACTTCACCCCATTCTGATATCGGTACTAGACCAGCAGGAGATTACAGGCCTCGTCTATCTCAAGACGGATTTCAACAAGCCGTTTTCCGTTAAAGGTCTTGGGAACCGGATTTCTGACTGGTTCAATCAAGCTGGTCTTAATCATCTAACGTCGCATTCAGTTCGCAAAGGGCTGGCAACAGATCAGGCGCACAATGAGGCGACGGACAATATGCTTGAAGCTATGTTCGGCTGGAGAGATGCAAAAACATCAAAAATCTATACCCGAAATGCAGAACGTGCGCGACTGGCGCGATCAGCTGTTGCAAAGATCAATTGGGATGGTTTAGGTGATAAGCTGATCAGCCTAGATGAGGCGGAATAGGTGTGGCACGGTGTGGCGCACAACATTGATAAATAATGATAATTTATAAAGCCATGTGTGGCGAAAACGGCTTATAACTAATTGATATTGTTTTACAAAACCACTCCGGGTGAGGCCTCCAACATTTTTGTAAGATCATTATAAGCAATTGAAAACGCTTTGATATTTTTCAAGGTGTGGCAATCGGTTCTCAACGTGTTCCGCCACACCTAAGTCGGGTGTGGCAATCGGTTCACCTTCCAACCCTTCACGCAAAATAATTTTCTTCCGTGCATGCGGCGTATTGACTCTTTCTACTAGCATGAACAAAATAAGAACATCGATGGCGGTCGAGACTAACACAGATATACGATTGGCGTGTGTATCTGCTTTTTAACGGAGCAGTACAATGAATGCGTTTGCGCAAGAAAATGAATATGACAATGAAATTGAGCTGGTACTTGCATATCACAAGGGCGATGTGCGGGCAGCAATTGAAGCGCTTCTAAAAGACCGCGACTTCCTCGTCAAAGAGATCGAGTATGCCAGCCTTGCAATGTCGATGGGCTTTACTCGTGGCTGGAAACCAACCGTCATTAAATGAAAACCGTCCTTAAGAACCTGAGACACACCAATGTCGTCCGGTTCACCTGTGCGAAATGCAATCACCACTACGAGAAGACAGCGCCGTTAATGGCCGTGCGTTTTGGTGAATGGCAGACGCTGGAAGAACTGGAAAAACGAATCGTATGCAGCAAATGCGGCAATAGAACCGGAAACTTCATAAGCTATGGGAACCCGGAACGATGATTAAACTAGAATGGAAGCGCACCGTTATTGGCGGACAAACAGCCCCGGGGGATTTTATCGCCTATTGCGAACGAGGAACTTTTGCCCGACTTTTGAGAAATGAACATGGACCTAGTGCGGGCATGTGGGGGTGGTATCTGAGCGCTAGCCGAAACCCATTTTCCAAACTACCCTACGGCTTATGTGACAGTAAACAAGAGGCCATTGACACAATTGTCCTCATGTTTGAAACCTTGCAGGAACAAGGAAAGCTCGAGTTTCATCCCGAACCGCCTCAACGCCGATCTCTCGCAGATATAGCCTAAATCCGTAGTTGCCCTACCTTCTTGGAAAACAGGAGGATGCAATGAACAGACCAAGGCGCGAAGGCAAATATCCGGATCGTAATCTCGAATGTGAGGCAGAAATGGCGGCAAAGGTTGTCGATGCCTTAGACGAAGCCGAGGCCGCAGGGTGGGACCGATTGGAAGCAGCAAAGGTCATGCTTCAAGCGGCTCATGGCGTTTACATGGGTGAGAGCGGAACCGACCCGGACGAATAAGTTAATGCCCCTTCTTCTGTCCTGCTTCGATCCTCTGCAATATCTCTTTCACAACACGCATGTCGCCGCCAAGTTGCGCGAGCGTGTCCTGAATTTTACTGACAGTCTCAGACGTGTTTGACGTGGCCTGTTCGTTGGCTGCAACCCTGTAGGCAAGATTATCAGTGATACCAGTTAACTTACGCACATCGGCTTCGATACCTTTCATGCGCTCATCCTGCCGGGCTTCATTTGCCTTCACATCTGCGAGGCGCTCTTTGTGCAAAAGCTCATGATCGACGCGCCACGCTTGAAGCTCGTCAATATCTCGCTCTGTATTGGCCCATATGTAAATCCATCCACCGACAACCCCGGCAAGAGTTATCACCTGTAAAACGGTATTAAGATTTATGGTCCACTGAAATTTCGGGATTGTCATTACCAGCAGCCCCGCGATTTCCCGAATTGATTATGTCCTGCAATCCCCTGCCCCGCCTTTAGATCGTTACCGGCGAGATAGACGGCAGTGTCAGGCTTAAGGCTTATCTGCTTCCAGCCCGCGCAGTTCGTCGCATTGCTCGCGCACCCCGCCAAGGCGCTTGCACAGAGCAACAGCATCCATATTGATAACTTCCTCATCTATATCCGCCCTCTTTTGGATTGCCTTTGCGGTTGCTTCTGCTGCGGCCAATGCTGACCGCTGACGCTCTTTGATTGTTCCGGCCGCATATCCAGCAGCCAGACACAAAAATGCCGCCAGAACAGCGGCGGCGACGATCTTCAACCGGTTGGGGATTAGCGCCCAGATCATGATTTGATCTTTCGATATATGCCCCAGAGAGTAAGCCCGACAATTACAGCCGCAATTGCAACACGCACCCACTGACCGCTCGAAAGCTCATCCTGCTGATTTGAAATCGTGCTTACAATCTCTGGAATGACCGGCCCAACAGTTGCCGCCGCACCCGCTGCGCCCGTGCCGCCGATTGTTGCAACGTCTGTTTTGTTGGCCTTCGTCGTCGCTGTAACTGTGTTTGAAGAGACAAAGGCACCCTTGGCCCATAAGCCAGCTTCGGCAGCACGCCGGTTCACAAGCCCCTGCACCTTCTTGCCGCCGGCATTCACCCACTTGGCAAGCTCGCCCGGTACTGCATCGTAATCGCCTTTGTTCAGCTTTTTGAGCAACGTCGATTTGTGAAGCGCGCCGGTGTTGTAGTCGAAGGAGCTCAGTACAGCGAACTGATTGTCAGTAAGTGGAACCTTGACCAGACGTTCAACCCGCGCTTCAAACTTCGCTAGATCGTTCTGCAGAATGCGCGAAGCCTCGGCCTTCGTGATCGTCATTCCCGGTGTGACCGTTGGTGATCCAGCTGCGGACGTATGCCCGTAGCCAATCGTCCAGATACCAGCCACGTCTTTATAAGCGGTCAGCTTAAGCCCTTCCCATTGCTGGATGAGCGAAAGCCCCGCCGCGTTGATGCGTCGTGCCATTGTGTTTTCCTATTTTTGTGAGATGCTGCTATTGCGCTTTGATGCTACCCGCATCGTGCAAGGCGTAGCCCCAGATCGCCCGCCAGCATCTGGGGTTTACTTTTGAAAAGTGCGACAGTTACACCCACTTGTGACCACTACCTCACTGAAATATTGATGCCACGGTTAGGGGTTACGTGGGGGCGTGCATGAATATTTTAGAAAACATACAACCTGAGTTTTGGCTCTTGGGTTCAGCATTTTTTGCTTTTGCTTTAGCTAGCTATCTCATGTGGCGCTTGCCGAGGTGATTTCCTTTCGGCACAAAAAACCGCCTCAGTGGGCGGTCAGGCGAAAATTTTAAAAGAATTGAAGCTGTTAAATCAGCGGTTCTGAGGTAGGTGTGGCACGGCGGCACATTCTGGGCAGACCGTCGTTAGCTTTGGCACAAAAAGACAAAATCGCTAGCGCCGCGCCACAGATCGGATGACAACAGTTTTTATCTGAGGCGCCGACAAATCCGCTGGACGGGCAAGCCGACGCTGAATACAATCTCTCTATAATTTACCAGAGGATACTCATGTCCGATCTAAATGAAGCGATATTAGCACAGCGAAAATTACCGGTTCTCTCGTTCGATGACGTTTCATCGCTTCAATTAGAGGTTGGGCAATATATTTATCATTTCCCCAATGAGCCGCTTCCTCTCTATTTGTTCGCTCATATCAAGGACAAAAAGTTGCCTCTGACCATATTTGGTCAAGGGTACTTGGACCCGCCTGTTAGAAGCTGTTTTACCCCGATAACAAGCGGTGATTACTTATCCAATTGATCGCTTCACCCGTCAAAGTCTAATCTAAATCTCCATCGACATGTCATGGTGTCGCCGGACTGCACTGGTGTGACGGTTCCTGCGCCGACATTCCCGTATCGATCAAAATAAATTTTGTTATACCCGGGCGAATTCGATATGTATGACTTACGGTTAAGCTGATCCCATCCTTCAAGCATCTCCACTTCGGCAGAGTATCCGGTGCCTCCCCATATCCGGTAGCGATCAGCTTGCGTTATAACTTGTTCGAAACCAGCAGTCGAAACATCTTCTAGCACCCATTCAGGTGATCGTATTGCCGTATCTGTTACTTGCGTCACCCCGTCATTAGCTAAGCGCTTGACCGGTAACATTGCAAGATAACAAGCATCAACATCCAAATCCGCTGACCACGTCACGTGTGTGCTGATCTCCACCCAGGGATATTCAAACTTCCAGCGTTTCGAGACAATACCCACCGGCTTCAATGGATCGCTTCCGTATTCATATATTGTGGATTTAGAGACAACCTCTACCTGCTTAGCGGCAATTGTCGTGTCACCTCCGGGTGTCATGTTAGCCATCTTGCCATCCACGAGCATAAACGTGCTAAACTGTTTCTCATACCCATGAGCTAAACCGCCCATAAAATCAGGTTTCCCCGCCTGTTTTACGGCGAACTCAACCTCGGACTGTGCCTCAAGTACTTGTAATGCTGCGCCTATCGGAATGCTTAACGGCGACACTCTGGGTGCAATATAAACGCCAGAAAGCCGCCACACATCCGATTGTTTTGAAACACTTAAAAGGCGTTGCATACGATAGTTGATATACTGGTCGCTGTTGCTGTTAGATGACTTCATAGAAACGTATAATAGATCACCCTGACCGCCTGAACTGAGCCGCCGTACCAGTATCTGATCTTGGGGGTATTTGGGCACCTGCCTCCAATAGAGAACAGCAGCCTGTTCTGCCAATAATCCGATGAAAACTGGAGAAGATGAAGAATTCGCCAGCCCCAACAAAAGCACTTTATTGTCGTCAACGAACCCGTTCGGGCCATTAACTATAGTTGATACATAACTCCTGACACTGACAGGAATTTTACCATTAACAAGCGGCGCATCCAGATCGAGTACTAAACCGATATTCGTGGTTAAACTAAAAGTACCGCCACTGAACGCAGTAGCAGCTACGCCGTCAGAACCTTCCCATGCTCGACCATCGCCGATAGTGACGACTATTTGCGTACCGTCAAAGCTAACTTGACTGATATTAGCCTGCGCCTGCACGATGCCTTTTCGTTTTGCATCTATGCGAAGCGCGTTATAGTCATCAAAGCGCAGCCAGCGCCAACCGGCAGGCGACGTGGACCACGTATAGATGCCATTATTCTGGACCGTGCCACCGACAACCGGGTCCGTGTGTGTTCCGCTGTCAGCTTCGACATAACCACGTTGGCCGTTTCTTGTGCCTGCTACAGCTGAGAGCTGCGCCCATGTTGCCTTCGTAACGGTATCACCAGACACAGAAAGCTCATCAACTTGTCTGTCAATCTCGGATATAAATTGACGGATTTCGGCTTTCTTTGGATTATTGGCTCCACTCGACGGAACGCCATCATTGACGTAATCACGGAAAGCTTTGTCGCCGAGTTCCTTAATATTTCCCATCGATTGCTCCATAGCAAAGCGCCCCGCTTTAGCAGGGGGATTTTGGTCTAATTGTTTCAGTAAGTTAGCTATCCACTGCCGGTGTTGTTTCGACGGCACTTGGCCCATATGAACCGAGGCGTCCCTTTTCAGTGCGCAGCGCCATCTGGAATTCGTATTGCGTGGCTGCTGCAAGGTTCGGAATTGTGAGGCTTTGAGCTTCGTTTGCTAAGGGGCCGTAAACTGTCCATTCGGTGTCTGAGGTCTTTCTCCAACGCACCATATAGTTCAACAGAACACTTGAGCTTGGAGAGAAGGTCAATTCAGCGGAAGGGCCAGCCTTTATTGCAATGACTGGAGCGGCTGGGACAGGGATACCATCATCGACATCTGTCTCAGATGACACAGGTGCCTCGCCCTCTTGAGAGCTATCCCACTGATATGCGGTTGATGGCATGGACTGCACTTGAATGGTTGCGCCTTGCAGAATACCGCCTTCACCGATAATGAACTTGAAGTCTAGCACCTCGAAGACGCTATCGATCCCAAAAAGGGAATAATGAATGCGAATGAAGCGCTCTCCAAATGCTGCTAATCCCATCAGGTTAGTATTGAAGGTGCCAACCCAATTCGGATTTGCACGAAACCATTCAAGCTTCATCAAGCGACGCGCCTGACTGTGCGATGGAGCCATGTTGAATTGAACGTCTTTGGCCTCTTCACCGCGCTCTGATACAGCATCCTCATCCGCCCAAGGATCCGCATCCGTAGACTGATAATCTTGTGTAGGATCCAGAAACGTAGCGCGAATGGTGTTCGCAGTCGTCATAACATCTCGACCGCGACCCACATCAGAAAAGCCCGTAATTGCATCAGCTGTGAGGATGACTGTCGGCTCTGCCCATTCGCCTATGTCAAGCGTTAACCCACCGTCTGGAGTTGGAACCAAACGACCATCGCAGCAAGCCAGCATACGCCCCAGAACATCAGCAGGACGCTCATTGAGCTGGTATGATCCCCAGAGGCGATAACGCGGCTCAGTGCCACCAGCTGCGAGTTCAATGGCTTGTCCTGCGCGATTATACGCTGCGACCCAGCCGGCTTGAGCTAAAGGCGTTGTGAATAGGCTTTCCGGCAAGCGCATGCCGTCACTGTGCGTCATGAAATCCCGAATGATGGATGCTGCATTGTCATCCCATGCAACGACACCTGTGCTGGGGTTTTTCACCTTGGAGGCGCGAATAACCAGCCGATAATTAGTGTTCACGCCATTGGGGAAGTATGAAAGGTAATCATCGTCATTGACGGCATCCTGCATGGCATAAAGCGATGCAATGCCATCGCCACGATGATCAGACGTCCATTCTGTAAAGGTCGAAGTCAGGCTTTGATAATTTGTCTCAGTTGGCAGACCTAAACGCACCTGAATGCGCAAATCCCACCAATCTCCCCATGGCCCGGTTCGTACCCATCCATCCGCATCAACAACAACCTGATGGTCATCAATCCAGTATTCCTCGACAGCGTCAATCTCTCCTTGATTGACCGCCAGCACTTTATGGAAGATGCCTTGCTTGGCTTCCGCGAATATCCATGCACCAGAGGTTTTGACCCGACCATAGTGACGAACACGAACGGGCGTTGCTTGCCGCACCTGCTGTTGAACATCTTCAGGTTTTGGTTGGGATGGCCGAAAGAGGGAGGAGGCAAGATATGAAAAACCTAGCGATAGAGCCAACCCACCTAATGTCGTACCCGCAAACATAGTGATTGCCGCAAGACCTGTCTGCAAAGCAGCACCGATTACGCCAGTACCTGCAATCGCTGCAATCAATCCAGAAATCGCTACTGGCATTGAATTCTCCAAGCTTTCCAGATTGCATCGAGCGGTGCACCGATCAATCCGGTTTCATCATGAGAAAACCAGATCGTTTCGGCATGTATAGCCACACACAGTTTTTGATTATGGATAATCAGACCAACATCACCGCATACCGGCGATGCCGTCTTTTCAAACCCTTGCGAGCGCATGGCGCGGTTCACAAGTATGGGAAAGCAACCCCGCACAGACAGGATTGCCGAAGCTTCCGCTTCATCTCTGTATTGCCGACCCATCCACGCGAGAGGTGACAACCCGGTACGGTTTCGCACCCATCTGTCAGCAGTCGAGACACAATCGGTCTCGCCCCAGCGGAAGGGCTTTCGCGCTTCGGCAGCAACAAATTCATCAATGTGCATGAGATCAGTAGTCGGGATACTTAAAGGATTTAAAAAGCAGTGAACCGACAAACTGGCAGAACTTATCACCACCTGAACGGCGTTGCTGATCGCGGTCGGTGTATCGGCCAAAGGCCGGACGCGAGCGGTTGAAGAATGCATTTTCAGCAGTCATCGAAATTGACTGAATAGCGCCTTCAGATCCCTGCATTTCGGTCCGACTAATACGCGGCGGCTGCATGAAGCCCCACCAGATCGGAGCAGGCGTTCCCAAAGGTTGCCATTCCTCGTCAAATAGCTGGATCGACACGACCACTATGCGTTGATCGACCTCATCATTTGCGTTGAGCGCAGCGGCAAGGAAATTCAGCGTCGTATCCGGCAATCCGCTCAGTTGGAATGTCACATTCTGTGCAGCTGTCGTTGAAGACATTCCAAGCCCATCCACCAAACCAAAGCCATACATCGGCTCATATCGGTTCCCGCCTGTCTCAAGTGCGGTATTGCCGTTCCATACTCGCATGGTTTCAGAGGCAAAACGAAACTCAACAAGCAAATCCAGTCGCACTTGGCGCTTAGAAAATTCAATGAGTTCTGCGCTCGTAAAAAAAGCCATCACACGTCCTCAATGAAATTGACGGTGTGGAAAGACCATGGAGCGACTAAGTCTAGATCCATGTCCATTTCCGCATCGCTTGCGAGACGCATTCGGCAAATTGGATTATCGAATTCCATCTCAGTACCCGCAGAAACAGCTTCACGCGCAGGAGGCCTGAAAGTGATGGCTGCTGACTTGTCGCCCGTCATCTGTACGGTACGGATACGATACATGCGCTCACCGACTGAGAAATCCTGCCCCGGTTGCAATTGACCTGCCGTAACAAGGGCGACATTTGCTGTTGTGCCACGCAATGGAATGTTGCTGATCAAGCGAATATCGATGGCGCGAGAGCGATATAGGCCAGCGTCACTAAAGGGGCTGGTATCGGAATGCGGAACGCCCTTAAGCAGGCTGCTCCAATCCGGCTCGTATGGCTGATAAGCACCACAGCGCGGGAGAAGGATTGGATGCAACTTGCCTTCAAGCAGCATGGCTATCGCACGGTATGCCAGAACCGCTGATGAACCACGTTTGATGATGATATCTGCAAATGTTGCCTTCCATATACCAGCATCAGACGCGGAAACCTGAGATAAACCGGACACACTCGACGGCCCCGCCAATGTGCGCGAGGCAATATTGAATGATGCTCGTTTGGGCTTAAGCACAGAACGAGGCCAAATAGGTGTCACCATTACATGGCCTCACATGTTTCTTGTTTGAGCGTCGGCTATCATTGACGGTAGCGACTGCTGAACGGTTCGGGTGCTTTGCTGAACAGAAACCTGTACAATCGCACCGGATGCCGTCTGAATTCGCTGATCGGCGATTTTAGCCATTCGCCCACTGTCATCTTGCAACATGATGCGTATTGTTTCGTTTGAACCCTGCCCCCGCATACCTTTGATACCGGGCGCGGTCGGTGCATTTGATGTTGGCAACGGGCCGACATAACCACCGTTGGCATAGCCTTTCAGGCCACGGCGCATCGCATCCAAAGCGGCAGGCCCACCAGCTGCGCGAACCGCGTCTTGGTCAAAGACATATTCGCCTTTATGAACCACGCCAGCCGGTTCGTATTTTCCACCAGAGCCAGTATAGCCGCCTTTGTCGAAACCAAGCAGCTTGCCAATACCGCCGAATATCCCCGACCCACCGCCGCCGAAGATGCCAGCCAGTGGACCTTTGCCAAGCAAGGTTGCCTGCATGACGGCCTCAATGAGCGTATTCAGGAATTTATCAAGCGCCGAATTGCCGGTTTCAATGGCCGGGATCATCGACTGAAAAGCATCCATCATGGAGCCTTTCAAGAAGTCCGACAATTCACGCGCATGCTCTTGGCTTTCTGCGAGCTTATTAGCTTCAACCGTGGCATTGGCATAACCTTCTGCCAAACCCTCAATCTGCTCTTTCAAAGCTGGGGTAATTTCAATCCCAGCTTTCTTGGCAGCATTCAACAGTTCTTGCGTGGCGCGGGCCTTAGTGATTGCGTAATCGTAATCATCAATCAGTGGGTTAATCTGGGCTTGAGCTGCCGTTTCTGCCTGTAGGGATGCTGTGCGCTCTTTGATCTGCTCGATTTCGCGCTGTAGTTCATCAGGTCGAGACCTACCTCCACCTTTGCGCCCCTTGCCGCCACCAGACGATCCGCCTGCTCCACCATTTGACGAACCGCCGCCGCCTGAACTTCTTGTCGGCGCAACTAGGTCGTTATCTTTACTATTGGCAGTCCTTTCCCTCGCTCTGGCATTTGCAGACTGTCGCCAATTCTCGCCAAGCTTCCCAAGGTGATCTTGAGCGGCTTTTGTCAAAGCCTTGCCATATGCATCGCCAGCAGCCTTACCAGCTCCCGCGAATGAGTTATCAAGCCTACCAAGATTTACTGTCATATCTTCTGGCAGTATCGGTGCGACGCCGACAAACCGGTCTAGGGCATTCAACGCAGATGCAACGCGGTTGATGCCATTTAAAACTGTTTGAAGCCCGCTTTCTATGCCTGCAATCATCGAGTTCATGGCATTAATGACGGCTTCGGCAACAGCACCGGGCAGCTTAGTAAATGTCGTTACGGTGGTATCGTAGAGAAGGCCAACAGCACCGATAATGTTATTTGCTGCACCCTTGGTTGTTTCCCAAACATCTTCCCAGCTAACCTCATTGCCGCCTAATGCATCGGATATCAGGTTTAGCGCCCCTAGAAGATCATCGCGAACAAGTGACGCAACATCCATTGCGCCCTGACTGATGGTTTCCCATGCTACCGAGGCGTAATCCTGAAGATTAGCCATATCGCCTGCAATCGGCTGGATCTGGTCACCGAACGCCGAGAGAGCGAACGTAGCCGAGCTAATCGCGGTAATCAGAAGCAAGAACGGGTTAGTTGCAACCATCGTCGCGCCTGCCAGCGCCACTCGTGCCATCGCCGGAACATACTGCCCCAGAAGAACTGTCGCCGCTGCCGCTGCTGCTAATGCAACATGCTCGAAGTTATCACCGACAAAAACCAGTCCTTGCGCGATAGTAGCAGAAACGCCAGACGCCTGATCCATTGTCCCGACGAACTTCAATAAGCCGTTGGCGACCTTCTGAAACCCGTCAGATATAGTTGCAGGCATGCTCTCGGCTTCGGCTGTCAGTTCCTGCAAGCGCGTGGTCAAAGCCTTGTAGATCACGTCACCGGTGATCTTGCCTTCCTTGCCTGCTTCGCGAAGCTGATTGACACCAATGCCGAGCTGGGCGGCAAGCACTTCGGCAACACGTCCACCAACTTCAATCACCGTATTCAGGTTGTCGCCTTGAAGCTTACCCGCCGCCATCGACTTGCCGAGAGCGTCAATCACACGAGCTGCGCGATCAGACTTAGCGCCTGACACCACGAGCGCGTTATTCAATGCTTCGGTGTAATCAAGCTGCTGATTGGTATTGTAACCAAGCTCTTTGAGAGCGCCCGCATTTGTGAGAAAGCTTTCAGCCGTGTTTTGCATACCGGAATAGGTGCGCTGCGCCATGTCATAGATACGCTCCATTACCTGAGGAGCTTTATCCATATCCCCGACAGCAAGGCCTACACGAGAGGACAAATCAGTCCAAGTGTCAGCCATACGCTGGATTTCACTTACACCAATGCCAAGGCCACCGATCGCAGCACCAGCACGAAGCATATTCTGAAATGAACGACTGATGTTGTCGTTCATCGTGGAAAAGCGCTTCTCGATCTGGCGAGCGCGTTGATTAGCAACGCCATTTGCCCGGTTGAGCGCCTTTTCAAAAGAGGCCGTGCGGGCCTCCATAGCCACGACAAGGCGTTCAACGTCAGTCGCCATCAGAAGCCCTCAATTCCAAGTTCTGCAAGTTGATCGTCGCTCATACCGGGAGCGGCTTTTTCTTCGGTCGCATTGGCGGCTTTGAAGCCTTCAACCGCACAGCGAAATTCCCAAAGCGTCATCTTGCCGATGTCGCGATGGATTATTCCGGCCCATTGGTAGAAGCGGTTGAATTTCCACTTTCCGCGCGGGAGCGGGTTCGGGTCTTCTTCGCCCCCGCTTTCCGCTCCCCCGGCTGATCATCCTCATCGCCAAAGAGTGCAACCATCAACACAGCCTGCGCAGTCAGCACTGACAATGTGAGCGGTCGATCTTCAACGAATTTCTGGACAAGCTTACGAGCGGCTTCTTTTTCCATGCCGCCGCCTTCAAGACCGAGGCGGATAGGCTGGATCACATCATCAATGAACCATTGCTTGGAAGTGAGCCGCATCAATATCCATTGCGGCCCTGCATCGCATTTGTCTTGCAGGGCGCGAAGGTGTACAAGGCGGAGTTCAAAATCATGCTCTCCGCCAGCCCATGTGAGAGCCTTCGCCATTACGCAGCCTTAGCGGTACGGGTTGGCAATCCGTCGAACTGAATTTCGATTTCAGCCGATACCTTTTGGCCTTTTTCAACGGCATTGTTGAGGTACACGAGGATCGCTGATCCTGTTTCATATTCTGTGTCACCAACAGCAGAATTGACGTGCTGAACACGAATTGTCTTCTTACCGCCCGAATACCACCAATCAAGCATCATTTGATGGCTCTGGCTGGCCCATACGCCAGTACCTGAGATTGTAACTTCCGAGGACTGAACAGCACGTTCAACAACAGCTGGCAGGCTTTCATCTTCACAATCGGCGGGTACTTCCGTTGTCTGCATGTTGTGCTGGCGGTTGATACCGCGCTGTGTGATGCCGCAAATCTTCGAGAAAGTACCCTCGACATCTGTTTCAATCTCAACAACAAGATGCTGAAATTCTGCGGTAATTGGCTTAACGGCCATGTTATTTCTCCATGCG
>NZ_JAVLAT010000004.1 GCF_032190615.1 Brucella pseudogrignonensis | reverse complement strand
CTTGCTTCATGGGACGCTCATGTCCAGGAAACACGGGTGGGACCACTTGGCAAACAAAACGAAGGCTTCAGCTTGGGCGGCGTCGTCACCGATTTTGCCTTTTCCAGTGCAGAAAAATGCATATATGCCGCAATCCCAGAGAGACAAAGTATAATGCGCCTTGGCCTCTCAGATGGGCGCAAACAGGTCTTTTGCCGCGTACCCGAAGGGGCAGGTCGTCCAACGGCATTGGCAATAGGCGAGCAGGGTCTGTTATGGGTTGCACTTCAGGAGGGTTGGAGCGTTGTTAAACTGGATGCTGAGGGTGAGTTTGATAAGATATTGCCCTTGCCAGTACCCGCACCAACATCAGTCGCATTTGGTGGGCTCTCTGTTTCCCGAATATTCATTACATCCGATAGAACCGGTCTCTCAAGCGATGCCCTGAGTAACGCTCCCTTGAGCGGCATGCTGATCTCGATCAACAACGACGAAGAAGGAACGAGAGAAAAAATAGCTAATATATAATTAAGATTATTACCTACTTTTCAGAAATTAGTACTGCAGCTCCGAAAATTCAGCGCAGTTTCCGGAGCTACTTTTTCAATAGAACGAGCACAGCATCTGCTAGCTCAATCTCTGTAAAAAAACGTCTGTTAGTGTGAAACGACTTTTTCTGGCAAATCGAGTCCATGATACTTCTTGAAGATTGCAGGAAGCTTGCCGTTCTTCATATCCCCTGCAATCCAGTTGTTGATCTCATTGACCAGGGCTTCTTCGCCTTTGCGTACGCCCACCGCCACGTCATATGTGCGGACCACAATTTTAGGCTCAAATCCCATAACTGGATTTTTCTTCGCAATCTGTGCAACGATGACGTTGCCTGTCGATACGAGTCCAGCCTGTCCACTGACTGCTGCCGTAATCAGGGTGGCATCATCATCATATCGCGCAACTTTGAAACCGTGATTTTTCGCAAGGCTCGTCAATTCACTATCCTGAACAGTGCTCCGTGTGACGTAAATTGTTTTACCATCAGTATCTTTCCATTCAGTAACCGACACATCTTTCGGGCCCGCTACGACAGAGAAGACAGCTGCATATGGCTTACTGAAATCAACCACCTCAGCACGCTGCGGTGTGACCGATAGAGAGGAGACTATAATATCTGCTTTGCCTGTTTGAAGGTTAGGTATTCGTGTTGGCCCGGTTGTTGGAATGAACTCCAGCTTAACACCGAGATGATCGGCCAGAAGCTTGGCGGCTTCTACATCGGAACCAATTGGTTGCAGGGCCTCATCCAGAAAACCAAATGGCGGGATACTCATATCGGTGGCAACCCTGATTTTGCCTACTGCTTTTATATCCTCCAATGCATCAGCATTGGCTACTAAAGGAAAAGAAGCAGTTACGAGACAAGACGCTACAATTAGGCTATTAAGTTTCATTTCAATCCTCCCAAGCTAGATAAAATCAGAGATCCGTTGCTATAAATGTGCGAAGTTCTTTCGTAGCTGGTGACGTCAGGATTTCTGGCCCACCCTCTTCATGTACCTTGCCTTCATGCATGAATATTATTCTGTCTGCGACGCGCCGCGCAAAGGCCATTTCGTGTGTCACCATAACGAGCGTCATACCGCCATGTGAAAGATTTTCAATCACCTTCAGAACTTCGCCGGTAAGTTGCGGGTCGAGCGCCGAAGTCACTTCGTCGAAAAGCATAACCTTGGGTTCCATGGCAAGACTTCTTGCAATAGCAACTCTTTGCTGCTGCCCGCCCGACAATTCTTCCGGAAAAGATTCTGCCTTGTTTTCGAGACCAACCTGAGCAAGTGCTCGCTTTGCAATAGCCGATGCCTCTGCCTTGGAAAGACGCTTCACAATGCGAGGAGCCAGTGTAATATTTTGGTCAATCGTCAGATGAGGGAACAGGTTATAGCTTTGAAAGACGATACCAACGTCAAGCCGAAGTTTCTTTCGATCAAGGGCAGGGCTGGCAACGTCGTGTCCGGCTACGGTAATGCTACCTTCATTAATCTTCTCAAGACAATTGATGCAGCGCAATGCGGTGCTTTTACCGGAACCACTTTTACCAATGATCGCGACAACCTCACCCGGATTAACATCGAAACTCACTCCTTTGAGCACTTCGACATTTCCATAAGATTTTTTTACGTTTTTGAGGGTTACAATTCCCATAATTTTCTCCGGCCTTGTTTATTGCCTTGAATTAAGAAGCCTTATGCGTCTGCACCTCTAGCCGCCGGCTCAGAAGTGAGACCGGGAAACACATGAGGAAATACAGTGCGGCGATAAGCGAATAGACAAGGAATGGTTCGAATAGGGAGTTGTTAATTAACTGCCCGGCGCGTGTTAGTTCTACAAACCCCACGATTGAAGTTAGTGATGTGTTTTTGATAATCTGGACGAGAAAGCCAACTGTCGGTGGTATAGCCATTCGGAACGCCTGCGGCAGAATGATATATACCATTCGTTGCAGCCTTGACATTGCGAGGCATTCAGCCGCTTCCCATTGCGACTTCGAAACTGCCTCCAGACAACCGCGCCATATTTCTCCTAGGTAAGCGCTTACATAAATTATAAGCGCTATCGATGCAGCTGTCAGAGGGGTCGTTGTGATGCCTATTCCTGGTAACCCAAAGAAAACGAGGAATAGTATAACAAGCAGAGGTGTGCCTTGAATCGTCTGGATGTAAAGGCGGGAAATTATTCTTAACGAAGTAGATGGCGATATGCGAAGAAGTGCAAGTACGATGCCTCCAACGGCTCCGCCGCTGAATGCAATAGTCGACAGCACGATTGTCCAGAGAGCGCCATTGAGAAGATACTGGAAGTGGATCAGGCCCAGAGAATTAAACATGGGCACCACCGAGTGGTGTTTTAAGCTTGCGATAGCGAGGAAAGGCAATCAGCGCAAAAACCTCAAATGCTAATCTCATAATAAGGGACAGCAAAAGATAAATGACTGCGACTACGATATAGGTTTCGAAGGGGCGATAGGTCTCTGACTGAATAAAGTTGGCCGCGGCCGTTAGTTCTTCTAGCGAAATCTGTGAAGTGATGGACGATGCCAGCATCAGTAAAATGAACTGACTGGTAAGGGACGGGTATACGCGCTCCATCGCGGGTCGCAACGCAACGTGCCAATATGCCTGCCAGCGGTTAAGACCGAGCGCCTCTGCTGTCTCCCACTGGCTTTTTGACACAGTGTTAAAGCCAGCTCGCATGATTTCTGCCGTATATGCGCCGACATTTAAAACGAGTGCGATCACCGCAACAGAGAAAGCACTCAGGGAGAAACCAGCACTAGACAAGCCGAAATAGATCAGAAAAACCTGAACAAGAAGGGGCGTATTTCTAACAACTTCAATATATGCAGCCGAAACTAGTTGCGATTTTTTGTTTTTTGACCGCCTTGCGACAGCCACACCCGTCCCAAGAGCAAAACCAAACACCGTTGAAAAAAAGGCAAGGGAGAGCGTCACTTCAGCGCCATCCCATAGCAATAGTGCCCGATCCAGGATCGGTGAAAAATCGATACTCATGTTTCCTCCCTCGACACAGTATACCCTTATGAACTGTATCGCGTTGGGAGAGGTAGTACCGGTGCAGTGTAAGTGTCAAATTGGCTCGAAGTCGAGAGTCTCATCATGTAAGATTGAATGGGCTTCGAATAATCCGACACACACGCTCTGGGCGGTCACTTCGGCAGGGCTTTTTCGAATATTTTTCCTCATGCTTTAGTTCTCCTAATTTCGACCGCCAACCTGCTGTGAGCTCAGCAAATAATCCCAAAGGGGAACGTTTTCCGAACGACCAGTCACTTGTCGTCTTCACGCGACGGCACGAGAAGCGGGCTAACGGCAAAAAAGCCGCCCACTTTCGTCGTCACCTCGGCAGGCAGTTCCGATAGCGATTGAAATTCTACGGCTCTGTGGTCACTGGCGAAATCCTGCGGCCGATAGCCGAGTTGCTCGGCGCGGCTGTTGTCGAACACGGCGTCCGGGCAGTTCGACACCGAATAGACGACTTCACAGTTGATCTCAGGATGCATCAATCCGATATCGATTAGTTGCACCATGTCCGTTGCACTGGTCCATATCCGTTCGCGCCGACCGTCTACCACTTTGGGATCAGCATTTCCTATACGCAAGAGCATGGTCTTAATGCCGTAGCGGTGGGCATACATTGCGCTGGCTGCTTCGCCGAAGGCCTTGCTCAAACCGTAATAGCCATCGGGCGCCGGCGTGACAGAATGGTCATACTGACGATTGGAAGGATACTGACCAACAATGTGATGACTACTGGCAAAAACGAACCGCCCGACTTCTGCTGCGCGGCACGCTTCAAGCAAATAAAGAACAGCGCGGTAGTTCGGATCAAGCGTATCCTCGAAGTCGAGATCGGGCCCCACCAATCCGGCGAGATGCAAAACGCCATCGACACCTTGTACCACCTCCCCGCAGAAAGCTGGGGATGATAGGTCGCCGATGACTTTTTCCTCTCCCTCCTCAGTTGCAAAGTCAGTTCGCCCCGTAACCCTGAGCCTATAATTATCCTTCATCAGGGGACGGATCAGTCGGCCGACATTTCCAGCGGCTCCGGTAATCAGAATCTTTTTCATTGTATTAGCCTAATGCAAGAGCTGTTGGAGAAAGGCCCGTGTCCGCGTCTCTTTGGGATTGTCGAAGAACTCGGCGGGCGGCGCCGTTTCCACAATCTTCCCCTCTGCCATGAAAATCACTCGATCGGCGACCTGTCGCGCAAATCCCATCTCATGGGTCACGCAGATCATCGTCATTCCACTTTCCGCAAGATTCACCATTACGTCGAGCACTTCGCGGATCATTTCCGGGTCTAGTGCGGACGTCGGCTCATCGAAGAGCATGATCCTCGGCTTCATCGCGAGAGAACGGGCAATTGCAACGCGCTGCTGCTGGCCGCCTGAAAGTTGGCCTGGATATTTGTCGGCCTGCTCAGGAATTCTCACCTTTTCAAGGAAGCTCATTGCCACATCGTTCGCCTCAGCACGCGACATGCCTCGCACTGACCGGAGCGCCAGAGTGCAGTTCTCGAGGATCGTCTTGTGTGGGAACAGATTGAAGTGCTGAAAGACCATTCCAACCTCACGGCGAACGGCTTCAATCTGCTTCCGTTCGTTGGTTAGTTGGACACCCTCGACCAGAATCCGTCCCTTCTGATGTCGTTCGAGATGATTGATACACCGGATCATGGTTGATTTGCCGGATCCGGAAGGTCCCGCGACAACGATCCGCTCCCCTTCCTTAACCTGAAGGCTAATATCCGTCAGGACCTGATGGTTTCCATACCATTTGGAGACATTGTCAAACTCCACGGCGCAATTGGCAGACTTTTCGGCCATTGAAAGCTCCATATTGGTCACGCCTGCACGACGACCGGCGGCTTGCTAGCCGGCGCGACACGATGGCGGAGATGGCGAGTAAGATACCATTCGAGAACACCCCACAGCCGACGGATCGTTTCCACCATGATCAGGTAGAGAACCGCAGCCCAGATATAGACCTGGAAATCAAACGATCGCGAGAAGGCAAGCTTCGTGGCCTGCATCAGCTCGGGTACTGTGATAACGCTCGCGAGGGCCGAAGCCTTCAGCGATAGGATCAACTCGTTTCCAAGCGGGCGCAAAGCGATGATCATCGCCTGAGGGAGAAGGATCTGGAAGAACGTCGTAATTCGGCTGAGGCCAAGTGAGTTTGCGGCTTCAAGCTGACCACGAGGCAGGGAGCTCAGCGCACCCCGCAGGATTTCAGCCTGATAGGCTATTGTGTTCAAGGTGAAGGCAAACAGTGCGCAGAAATACGCGTCCCGGAAAAACCACCAGACTCCAAGAGTTGTCAGTTCAGAACGGATCTGACCAGCACCATAGTAGATCAGAAAGATCTGTCCGAGCAGAGGGGTTCCGCGAAAAAAGACAATATACGCCTTGGCCAAGTAGCGGGGGATCGCATAGCTGCTGTTGCGCACAATGGCTAGCGGGAGAGCAAGCACCGCACCGATTAGTGCGGAGATCCCGACGAGCTGCAGCGTCACAACGAGGCCCCATAGGATCTTCGGACCGTAATTCGACATTAGCTCGAAATTCATCATCGGCCTCCGACTATTCCGCGATTGGATCGCGCTTCAAGCAGGCCGACGGCGCCCGACGAAATCATCGAGACGACGAGATAGATCAGACAGGCGACGGCATAGAAGAACAGCGGTTCTTTGGTATTGGCAACAGCAAGATTGGTCTGACGCATCAGATCAGACAGCGAGATAATAGAAACCAATGACGTATCTTTAAGAAGCACAAACCAAAGGTTGCCTAAGCCGGGGAGGGCAAGCCTCCAGAGCTGTGGGCCGATGACGCTCGCAAAAGTCCGCCACCGCGACAGACCAAGAGCTGCAGCTGCCTCGTGCTGACCACGCGGAATCGAGCGCAACGCAGCCACAAATGTCTCGGAGGCGAAGGAGGCGAAAACGATGCCGAGAGCAATCATGCCAGCGATAAATCCGCTGAACTCCCCAAAAGGTACACCGAACAGCAGCTGCGACACGCTCTGCAAGATCATCCCGCCGCCGTAGTAGATGATGAACAGCGTCAGCAACTCCGGCAGCGCACGGAAAATCGTCGCGAAGAAAGTTGCCGCGCCGGCAAGCCATTGCCGCTTGCCGTTGATCAACAATGCGAGACCTAGGCCCAGCAGCAGTCCGAATGGAAGTGTGGCAAGCGCCAACCTGATCGTCAGCGAAAGCCCTTCAAGCAGCGGTCCACCCCAACCATCGGGGCCAAATGAAAGTAAATGAAGAAGATCCACCGTCGTCTCCCGAAAAGATCAATGCCCGGCCATAGCTGTCCGGGCGCCAGTTTGATCGGTTTCAGTAAATCGAGAAGGGGAAATACTTCGCATTGATGGTCTTGTAGGTGCCATCGGCGAGGATTTCCGTCAGCGCAGCATCAAGTTTTTCACGCAGTGCTGTATCTTCTTTGCGCATGCCGATGCCTTTGCCCGCACCGAACAACGGATCACGCAGATCGTCGCCGACCAGTTCGCAGCAAGAGCCGTCCGACGACTTATTCAGCCACTCATCGAGAAGGATCTTGTCGGAAAGGACCGCATCGAGGCGACCGGCAGCGAGGTCAGCACTCGCATCGTCGACGGTCGTGTATGTTTTGATAGTGGAATCCTTATATTTCGCTTCCAAGTAGTTCTGCTGTGTCGTCGACCCCTGGACGCCGATCATCTTACCGGCAAGAGCGGCGGGCGAGAGATCGGTGACCTTGGCATCCTTGGCGGTCATGAATTTCGCAGGCGTGTCGTAGTATTTCGCAGTGAAGTCGATCTTTTTCTTGCGCTCTTCGGTGATGTTCATCGAAGCGACGATGGCGTCGAACTTGTGCGCCACAAGAGCAGGGATCATGCCATCCCATTCCTGAGTGACAATCTCGCACTTGAGCTTCGCCTTTTCGCAGAGTGCGTTGGCGATGTCGACATCGAAGCCGGTTAGCTTGCCGCCTTCGACATAATTGAAGGGAGGGTAGACGCCCTCGGTGGCAATTTTGGTCGTTTCTTCCGCGTGTGCGGCAGATAACAGCGCGAGTGCCAGCACGCTGGCGGTGGCGATATGCGAAAGTTTCATGTCGTTCCCCTTTAGGAATGTTAAGGTTAGCGCGGATTTTCCCGTCTTATTTTTTTGCGTAGGCCTGAAGGCCTACGAAAGTTCAGCGAGTACCTCGTCCAAAGTGGACAGAAAGAGGTCGGCGTTGTCGGTTGTGAACGGCAACGGAGGACGTATCTTGAGGACATGGCCGGATGAACTGGACGCACTGATCAGCATGCGCTTTTCACGAAGTCCATTCACAACGCCAAGCGAGAGTTTCCCATTCGGTGTCTTCGACTGACGGTCTGTTACGAATTCCATGCCCATAAACAGGCCGGCACCGCGGACTGCGCCGATCGACCGGTATTTCTGTTGGAGTTTCCGCATTCCGGCGACCATGTAGTCACCGATCCTGACGGAATTCTCCATCAGCTTCTCGTCCTTGATAACATCCAGAACCGCCTGCGCGGCTGCGATAGAAACCGTATTCGCGCCGAAAGTATTGAAGTAGCGGATATCATTGCCGAAGCGCTCCAAAACTTCTGGCCTGGCTGCGACGCCGGCGATCGGCATGCCGTTACCCATCGGCTTGCCCATTACAACTAGATCGGGAACTATGCCATGCCGTTGGAAGCCCCACCAATGCGTACCAGTGCGGCCGAAACCGGGCTGAACTTCATCCGCAATATAGAGGCCGCCAGCGGCGTGAACGACTTCGACCGTCTTCTTCAAGAAACCTGCCGGCTCGGTCAGGATGCCATCAGTTGAGAAGATGCCGTCCGCGATGAAGGCTGCGAGCTTGATACCATGACGCTGCATCGCCTTGATGGCATCGTCGACACGCTGGGCGAACACTTCACCAACGTCCTCACCCTCGGTGCGATACTCGTCGGGAGCATCGACCACATAGACATGCTGGCCGATTGGAACATTCGGACCCATTGAAGGCGAAATCTCGGCGACGGCGGTGGTTAGTCCGTGATAAGCATTGGCGGTGACGATGATGCCTGTACCGCCGGTATAGTAGCGAGAAATCCGCAGTGCCAGATCGACCGCTTCGCTACCAGTGCATGTATACATGACGTTGGCGATTTCGTCAGGATAGGTTGCAAGCAGGTCTTCGGAATATTTGAGAATAGAGTCGTGCAGGTAGCGGGTGTGAGTGTTTAGAACAGAGGACTGCCTGGTAATCGCTTCGACCACGCGAGGGTGGCAGTGGCCGACGGAAGGGACGTTATTGTAGACGTCGAGGTAAGCATTGCCGTCGGGATCATAAAGCCATACACCTTCGCCCCTTACGACATGCACTGGATGCTCGTAGAAGAGCTTGTAGGAGGGCCCGAGAAGCGTTTTCCTTCGCGCAATCAGCGCCTGTTCATTGGTAGATAGTTTATCAACTGTGCTTGGATCGAAACCGTTGATCATATAGGCGGAAGCGGATGATGACATCAGGGTACTCCTAGAAAGAGAGTGCGCGAGCAAACATGTCTGCTGCCCGGGAATGGGGGATTTCGACGAGACGATGGAACTGAAGCCAAGCCTGCGGTGTGTTGCGAAGGATGTAGCTGCGGTTTTCGGGGAAACGAACGGCCCGCCACTCGGTGATTGCGATGCGCATGACGGTGCGCGCGACAATAGTGGTAAACAGCACATCGACCTCTTCCGCCAACAATGCGCGCTTGCTATGAAAACCTGCCAGAAAATCACAGGCAGCAGCCATAGGATCATCGGCCTCGGTCAATTGGTAGGCTGCAGCAACTGCAGCGTCGAAGATCACCGGTGTCCGCACCATGTCACCAAAATCAATGATCCCAACGACGCGGTCCGTTTCATGAGGATCGACGACAACGTTGTCGCTGTTGAGATCGTTATGGACCACTTGGGAGCGGAAAGAGGAGATTTTCGGCACGACTTCTACCCTGAAGCGATCGACCCAAGAAAGGAGTTCCAGTGCTTTGGAAGCTTCTTTGATCTCATCGATCATCGGCTTCAACGACAACGTGTTCTTGAGGTCCCAGGTTGAGAAGTGATTTTCTGCCGGGTGACGGAAATCTTCTAGTGCTTCCTGAAGGCGCGCGAGGCTTGCCCCTATATTCCGGCGCTGTCGGCCGGTTTGCGGAGTTTTACGCTGCAGTTCTCCCTTGGTGAATGTAACAAGTCGCACAGTGCGACGGTCATTAGGACCATAATCGATCTCGAAATCGAAACGGCCGTCATGACAAGGGACCACCCGTTGGACTGGCATCCCCGGATCCCGTTCCTCTACATGTCGTAGCGCCATCGTGTGCATGTTCGTGACGGCCGGATCTTCCCCCGGATTAACGACTTTCAGCAGATACTCGTCTCCATTGTCCGTGGAGATACGAAAGTTGCTGTCTTTCTCTCCAGAGAGACGGTGAGCTCTAACTTTGAGGCCGTAATGCTGAAGCGCTAAGTCCGCGGCCTCTTCAGAAGTCAGCAGAGATGATTTCGCGGTGAGGGCCGGCGTGACTGGATTTGTCTTTGATTGCAACATTCATGCGTTCCCTTGCCCTATGTTAGCGATATATTGGTATATAAATATGCTGTTGGCAAGCGAGAATTTGTGGGCGCTCTCCAACAAAAGTTTTGGAGTGTTCCAATGTATTGGTATATTATTGGGAAAAACGTCGCCGTAATGCGGCTTTCTCAGAATATCCCAGAGGTGACCGTGGATCAAATCGTGCAGTTATTTTCCCCGACCAACTGGATAGCCGGACATCAAAATCGGTGCAGGTGTACGAACTCCTGCGCATTGCGATGATCTCGCTTGAGATGCCTCCAGACAGTGCAGTGGTTGAAAAGGATATTTGCGCCCAGTTAGGCATCTCGCGAACACCATTGCGCGAAGCAATCTTGCAACTGGCGAAAGAAAGTCTGATTAAAATCGCTCCGAGCGACGGCACGTTCGTGAACAAGATCATCATCCGCGAAGTGTTGCAGGGCCAGTTGGTTCGCGACACGATCGAAATGCGATTGACGAAACTGGCAGCTCGGAATTTCAAACGGGAGTATGAAAAGACTTTGAATTAGCGTTGTTCAAGCAAGAGGCAGCGGCAAAACGCAAAGACAAGGACGAATTCTTTGCGCTCGATAACGAGTTCCACAAACTGATCTGTGAAACTGCTGGCTTTCCAGATTCGTGGATGACCATCCACAACGCAACAGGGCAGCTGGATCGCGTACACAGGCAGGCTTACCCTCTAGAGGGCCATTATTCGGAAGTGTTCAATGAGCACCGTGAAATCTACGAGCGGATAAGGAAGCGCGATGAAGCAGGTGCTGCATCTGTTTACAAGTGCAACTGGACAGCACATTCCCGCCCATCAATATCCTGCGAGAAAAAAGGCCGGAGCTGATCGATGCCGATATATCGATTAACGACATTCGATAGCGTTTCGTCGCGCGTGTTTGATGTATTTCAACCGTTCTTACGAGTGTTGTTATTGAAAACACTGATTTTCGTCTCTTTGTCCGAAGTCCAAAAGTTCAAAAAATAATGATCGCAAAATTGTAAGGAGTGCTCAAAGTTCCATAATACTAATTATGTGATTTCATTATGTAGCCGGGTGGGTTCTAGTTTGAAGTGCGACTTGCAAATGATAACAATGAGTTATCCAATGCAAGGAACCTGTCATGGACCGCACCTATTCGCATATTGATCTGGATGAACGCCGCAGAATAGCGCGCTGGCGCACTGCAAAGCTTTCCGTTGACGTTATTGCTGAGAGGCTTGGAAGGCATCGCTCGACCATTTTTCGTGAACTTAAACGCAACCGGTTTACCGATGATGAGATCAAGGATTTAAACGGCTATTACTGCACGATTGCTGACCAGAAATGCCGTGAGCGTCGCTCGAAGCAACGCAAGTTGATCCGGTATGATCAGCTCCGGCAGTCCGTAATCGATCACATCAACGATGGATGGTCGCCGCAACAGATTGCCGGGAGAATGCGGCTGGAGCGGCATCCCATCTCTGTCAGTCATGAAACAATCTATCAGTTTGTGTATTCCACCGACGGTCGAAAAGAAGAGCTTTGGAAATGTCTGCCGGAACGTCGTGCCAAACGACGCCCACGTCATGCCCGGCGTCATCATGGACGCCGCTTTCCACCAGAACTGAGCATCCTTTATCGTCCAGACATGGTTGCTAGGCGCAAGCAGTTCGGCCATTGGGAGGGCGATCTTATTCAGTTTCGTAAGAAGTTCGGTAAAGCCAATGTGACGTCTCTGGTCGAGCGGGTGAGCCGCTTTACGGTTTTGTTGCGCAACAATGATCGTCAGTCCCGACCGGTGATGGAAGGTGTGATTAGGGTACTCCAACCCCTGCCCCAAATGGCCCGCCGATCGATTACGTTTGATCGTGGTACTGAGTTTACAGAGTGGTCCTATCTACAGAATGGGATAGGGACGCAAATATGGTTCTGTGATCCGCAGTCCCCCTGGCAGAAAGGCACTGTTGAGAATACCAACAGACGCACACGACGCTGGCTTCCCCGAGACCTTGATCCGCTCACCCTCAGTGATCAAGACCTCGCATTCATCTGTCATCGCCTCAACAATATGCCACGCAAATGTCTGGGGTACAAAACACCCGCAGAAGTCTTCCGACAAAAACTCATCGCAAACAGACATCGTTATGCGTAAACTAAAACCGAAAAAGTCGCGCTTCAGCCTGACCTCACACCGGGGTACACTCGAAACGCCGCGCGGTTCTTCGGTAAGCGTTAGGATCGGCCTTCCGGGCTCAGGAAGCGATGGGCGCTGGAGAGAGATATGTTGCGCCGAAGCCATCGAGAATTCGACGAGCTTCCCCTTCAGGCTGTCCGTAAACAGTGAAACTTCCGGCAGTCGTCAACTCACCGAATTTCTCGGAAAACTTGGAGAACGTATGGTTGACGTGAGTGACTACGGCCTCCGAATTTCGGTAGGCTTCGATGATATGAAGTTCCGTCTTGTTTCCGTTGAAGAAGTATTGGTAGTCAGCGCAGCCAGGCTCCTCAAGCGAAGCGGACGTTAGCGCATCGAGTGTATCGTTCACCTCTCCGAATCTTTTAGGATCAATTCCGAACGTGCATACCCACATGATTTGTGAAGACATACCATAAGTCCTTTCGAGAATATTTCTTGCGCGTAGTCACACAAGCAGAGAGTTATACATTGCCGTTCGCTTGTGCATGCAAACACATTCGCAACGCGAACAACGAACGACTCGGCGCGTATTTGATCGGACAGCTTCCTTTGACCTGATGTCCGACAATTGTTCTGATACCATATTGCCTAATCCGAATTTATCGACATTATGACAGATTATGTTGATATCGTGCCAAACCTCATCGGATCCAGATACCGCTTCCGTCGCGGTCGTGGGACGTGTTGAAAACTGGGAAGCGGGAGCACTCGCCGAGCACCGACACGATCGGCATCAATTGATCTATGCTTCTAAGGGCATCATCTACCTGACCGCCCTGAATCGGGTCTGGCTGATCCCGCCTGGCCGCGCCTTATGGATTCAGGGCGGTACGCATCATGCTTTCAACGTTCGCCGGTCTGCTGAAGTCATCGTGCTGTACATCGACCCACTCATTGATCCGCTTGGGGGCGGATCGAAGTGTTTTGTGGCTGAGGTGGGCGGGCTCATGAAGGAGTTGATGCGCAGCTGTGCCGGCTTGGCATGGGACTACCAATCCGGCTCGGAAGCAGACCGCCTCACTGCGGTCTTGATAGATCAGGTGAAGTATCTCAAGTTGCAGCCGCTCGATCTTCCTATGCCATCCGATCCCCGTGCCATAAAACTCGCTCGAATACTCAAGAAAGAGGCAGCTAATCGTGAATCCATTGCCGTGCTAGCCACGCGGATTGGTGCAAGCAAACGGACTCTGGAGCGTTTGTTCGAAAAGGAGACAGGCGTTTCGTTGGGACTTTGGCGCTTCCGGCAGAAGATGATCTATTCTCTTGAGCTGCTTGCGCGCGGCGAAAGTGTATCGAACACATCGATAGACGTCGGATACGATTCACCGTCTGCCTTCGTGGTCGCATTCAAATCGTTTTTTGGACAGACACCATCTCGGTACATCGGAAAGAACCAGTAACTCTTCGCTGCGGGACTGAATGCGATCGGACAAAGACACAGCTGCGCCGGTAGAAATCACAATGCCGGCGAATTACGCACTTATGGCTGAACTTCTTGGCAGCCCTTCGTGTCACATTCCCTGCAATGCTGAGAACGATTGCCAATTTGGCTCGTCGTTGTCACCGGACCAACGACAGTAAGAAGGACTCGTTACGGGGATGTTACGCGGGTCCCGCTAACGACAACGAAGGATTCATGTGGAGAGATGGACGGATTTCGCCACCAGTTCGTTCAGCCATCGATTCAATGGGGTTGCGTGTACGCGTCGATGCCACGCCACCACAACATCGAAAGGGATAGACTCTCTGTACGCGTCCAAGAGCTTTAACCCACCAGCTGCTGCGACGGCGGAAGGGACGAGGGCTATCGCATCGTTGACAACCAGGAACGCTTTCAATGATGTGTAACATGAGAGGGTCGCAACGACATTTCTTTTTCCCTCAGCTTGAGAAAGCCTTCCATCAATTTCAGATAGGGAATGCGAAGAGCCATCATTGACCGCAACGTGATTGTATTGACAAAGCGCCGCGGGATCTCGCTCAGGGTATGTTTGCGAATTTGGTCCAGAAACATAGACGAATTTTTCTTGCCTTATCGTCTTCTTGTATAAGGTATCGCTTATGCTGCGACTAAATCCGATAACCATATCGGCTGCGCCAGAAGTCAATGCTTCCTCGTGTGTTCTTTCGCCGAAATCTATTACCTCGAGCTTCAGCTTTGAGGATGTCGAACTCATTTCTTTGAATAGTCGAGGTATTATGGTCATCTGGCTGTATTCATTGGCGATGACCCTCACCGTCCTATTGAGCTGTGATGGATCGAAAGGCGCGTCTTCGCCGAGGCGGTCAAACTCAAGAAGAAGAGCTTCGACGCGTTCCGCCATTTTGTAGGCAAATTCAGTAGGTTCGAAACCGTTGCTGTGACGAAGGAATAGCTCATGCTTCAGGGCTGTGCGTATCTTCTTGAGATAAATACTCACAGCTTGCTGCGACAACCCAAGATCAGCCCCAACTTTGGTGGCACTTTTTTCCCTCACCAAATGAAGGAAGACCCTGAGGTGCTTGATCTCTAACCCTGATACCATCATATCTTGTATCTCATAAAAACCCTTTGAATATTTACGTTGTGTCTTTGCGTCGCTAGTTTGTCAACAAGTCAAACGAAAGGACTAAGTATGAAAACGGTTATTTTGATCGGCGCCTCGGGAAAAATGGGCAAGGCTGCGCGCAGCGGTCTGGAGCATCACAAGGTCGTCACGGCAAGCCAAACCGGAGAAGGGTGCGATTACGCGGTCGACATTACCAGCCGCGCCTCCCTGTCAGAACTGTACGCCAAGGTTGGCACATTTGACGCGGTTGTCAGTGCGGTTGGGCATTGTGAATACGGACCGTTCGAAGACCTGACTGAGGATCAGTGGCTTACCAGCGCGAATAGTAAGCTCCTCGGGCAAGTCAATGTCGTCAATGCCGGGTTGAAGTTCATCAGCGACGGAGGCTCGTTCACGTTGATCTCGGGTATTCACAATATCAAACCTGTGCCAACCTCGATCACTGACTCAACGCTAAGCGGCGCCATCGATACGTTCGTGCGATGTGTGGCTTACGAGTTGCCAAGAGGTATCCGCATCAACTCTGTCAATCCGACCGTACTCGAAGAGTCCTGGAGTGTTTATGGTGAGATGCTGCCAGGATTTGAACCGGTTCCTGGAAAGCGCGTCGGCAAAGCATTCCAAAGGTCGGTGGACGGCTTTATCACCGGAGAGGTTCTTTTCGTCGATGTTTGATTGGTGCCATCACAGCGCTAACTAAATAAGCGAATGTAAAATGACAGCGCCGTCTTCTTTCTCAATATTTGGGAAGGAGGGCGGCGCCTCCATGAGCGTTAAGGCTACGATTCAACCGTGTCGTTATGAATAGCCGGGCGGAAACAAGCCGGTTTGACGAATTCTGATAAGAAATCGATGAAGGCACGGATGCGTGCGGACAGGTGGTCGTGTCCTACATAAACTGCATGGAGAGGCTCTGTGTCGCCGGGATTGAATTCTTCGAGTACGGGAACCAGCCTGCCTTCAGAAATGTCACGCGCGACATGATAATCGACAAGCCGCGCCAGCCCCACGCCTGCTAGGGCGAGCTTGCGCAATGTGACACCACTGCTCGCTTCGACCTTTCCAGAAACGGGCACCATGTAAGATTTTGACATTTTACTTCGAAGAAACGGCCATTCGGGTGACTTGCGTTGGTAGCTCAGGCGTAAGCACTGATGATCTCGCAAATCGTCGGGGCATCAGGGGTGCCACTCTTACTCAAGTAGCTAGGGGATGCGACGATCAATTGGCGGCTGTCCAACAGTTTTCTCGCCATTAAACGGGAGTCTCTAAGCGGACCTGATCTGAGCGCAATATCAGTTCGATCATCGAATATATCGACCACCTCATCTGTAAAGGACAAGTCTAGCTGGATCTCGGGATACCGCTGAAGGAAAGTTGATACCAGCGGAAGAACGCAACTTTCGCCGAATGCAGCCGAGGTGCTGATCCGCAGTTTTCCCGTGGGGCTAAATGATGTGCTTTTCGACACAAGTCTCTCTGCATGATCGATGTCTCCGAGTATCCGGCGAGCGTGTTCTAGATACACAGAGCCTTCGGCTGTGAGCTGAAATTTTCTCGTTGATCTAGCGAACAACGGCGTTCCGAGGCGCTCCTCCAGGCGAGCGATCAGTTTACTAACTGCCGAGGGAGAGAGGTTTAGCCTCCTACCTGCCGCGGAGAAGCCAGCAGTTTCGGCGACTGCTACGAACACTCCCATCTCACCTGCACGATTGTCCATCATTCACCTATGAATTTAATTCAAAACAGTTTTTAGGACGGCTGCCGTTTATTCTCAAGTCCTGACCATTCATATACGGGAATAAAAACAATGATCGTTTGGAGACTTCATGACTATACTTCGCTCAGCTGGTAACCAAAGGTCTGGGATGCCGCTTGCAGTCTATGCTCTCATGATCGCCGCGTATGCGATCGGCACTACGGAGTTTGTGGCGGTAGGTATTTTGCCGACTGTTGCAGCGGACCTCGATACCACTCTTCCGCTCGCTGGATTAATTGTTTCTGTTTATGCCTTAGGGGTAACCCTCGGCGCGCCGATCCTCACGGCCTTGACCGGTCACGTGGGGCGCAAGCCCCTTGTCCTTGGACTTCTTGTGCTTTTCGTTATCGGCAATTCTATTGCCGCGCTTAGCCCTACGCTGCCTGTTTTGTTAGTCGCTCGGGTCATTACTGCGTTTGCGCAGGGCGTTTTTTACTCCATCGGAGCGACTATTGCTGCAGATCTTGTTCCTGAGAACCGACGAGCATCTGCGATCGCAATGATGTTCACAGGAATGACGGTCGCCATCGTCTCGAGCGTTCCGCTTGGGTCTGTGATCGCACAAAATTTTGGCTGGCGCGCCACATTCTGGGCTGTAACCGTGCTAGGTTTGATTTCTCTCGTCGTCATAGCAGCTTTATTGCCCTCAAATCTGAAGACTCCGGCTCCGGTTCGTCCGCGCGAACAGTTTGGAGTACTGGGATCTGGACGATTGCTTCTAGCCTACGCAATGACGATTTTAGGGTACGGGGGCACATTCGTCGCATTCACATATCTTGCGAGCATTCTCACAGATATCACGGGATTTTCATCCGGCGAAGTCAGCATAATTCTGGTGATGTACGGGCTCGCGGTGGCGGCGGGCAACCATGTTGGCGGAAAATTATCAAACAAACATCCGGCCAAGGCACTGGCTTTGCTGTTCATGTTGCAAGCCGCAGTCCTGGTGGTTTTCACATTCACGGCGTCATATCCTGTTCCGGCACTGGTGACGCTGGTAGCTTTGGGTTTCCTCTCCTTCGCAAACATCCCCGCCCTGCAATTTTATGTGGTGCAATTGGCTCAGCGGTATCGCCCTGGTGCTGTCGATATTGCCTCAGCATTAAATATTTCCGCTTTTAACTTGGGCATCGCACTGGGAGCTTGGGCTGGCGGTATAGTAGTTGGATCTCAATGGGGGTTAGGCGCAACCCCGTGGGTAGCCGGCGTCATGGTGTTTGGTGCTGTAGCCCTGACTTCGTTAAGCGCCAAGCTAGACTGGCAGAAATCGACCGAAAGCTAGGCGAACAATAGGCTCTAACCCATTCACATGCTCTGTGATCGCTGTATCGGATCACGCATTCGTACCGCGCGTCTTTGAAAAGTCTTTGGAGATAATAGGATGAAGAAAGTACTTATCGTATGGGCGCATCCGCGTGAAGAGTCGCTCACTTCGCAAGTCGTCGGTTAGCGTACGCTGATCGCTATCTTCCACTTGGAGTGTTAATTACCGCTGAGAACTGCCCCTATGGGGGCGGACGAACTTGGACTATCATGGAGGTAGTTTATATCCCTACGAAGATCGGATGCGAGCCATTGCGCTTTACATCAATTTGGGCGAACGCCCGAAAGCGACTATTCGCCAGCTCGGCTACCCAGGCAAGAATGCTTTGAAGGCTGGTATCTGGTATATCAGCACCTTCTTGAACTGAGTTTAAGATTTGCACCCCGCCCGGCACCGTTACGTTAACCTGAGGGTCAACGTAACTCATTCTTTGACGCGGTTTCTAAGCAGATTTGAGGCACGTGATTTCACGCCACATGTTGGTGGCAGTTTGTCGCAACACACGATGATCAGTTGCGTTGAATTGGTTGCGAGGAAAGTATTGCAGGTTATAGATCGGATCGTGTATCGACGTGAACTTCTGCACATGTCGCGCTGATTTAAAGCGCTTCATAATCCGCTCTCGTCGTCGTATTGGCTGATGCGAATTCTCTGCTCGATTGTTCAAACCCTTATGCTGGCGATGATCGCAAAGAGTTAGACCTGCGTCTCGTTTGGCAGCGCCGTAAGAACGTAGTTTGTCGGTGACCATAACCCGCGGTGCGCAGCCTTGAGCAGAAAGAAGCTTGCGCATGAAACGTTTGGCCGCCTTGGTATTGCGGCGTTTCTGGACCAGAACCTCCAGCACGAAGCCATCCTGATCAACCGCTCGCCAAAGAATGTGATGCTCACCTTTGATCGTAATAACAACCTCATCCAGATGCCACTTGTCACCAAGGCGTGGTGTCTGGCGACGGATATTACTGGCATAGGCCCGTCCGAATTTCTCGGCCCATTCATACACTGTCTTATATGTGACGAATATCCCGCGATAGGCCAGCATATCTTCGACCATGCGAAAGCTCAGTGGAAAGCGAAAATACAACCATACGGCTTCCGCGATAATCTCAGCGGGATAACGATGGCGATGATAAAGCGAAGGACGTGGTTCGGTCATAACCCATTATCGACGCTGATATTTACGTCAGGTTAACGTAACGGTGCCATTTTTCTTCCTCCCTGCAGCCCAGACTTCAACCCCATCGGAAAGGCCTTCTCCAAGCTGGAGGCGCTTTTACGAAATGCTGCCGAGAGACCAGTCACTGGGCTTTGGGATCGCATCGGCAAGCTGGTTGATCTCATCAAACGGCAAGAGGCGGTGAACCAATTCAACTCGTGCGGATACGATCCAACTCGAAAGTGAAACGCTCTATTTGAGCGTTTCGAAGTTGGGTAACCGAAAACATCAGTATATAGCATAAAACTTGCGGACAGTTTCTTTTACATCCCACCTGCCACTCCAGCCAGGCGGCAAGATCAGCATGTCACCTCCAGATATGGTTCTCACTATCCCGTCTGAATCTGTGATGTCTGCGACTCCAGAAAGGATGTATGCAATTTCAGTATCTGGACGGTCAACGACTGGCCACCCCCCAGGCTGACATTCCCATATACCAACACGCCCACCAGCATTGAAGGCAACCTTCATCACATGTAGCTGTGGGTCGCCGCTGTCTGCGCCTACCCGAATTCCTGCAGGTTCAAGAGGCGATGAGTTGAGTTGAGCAGGAGTGAGAACAGTCATTCGGTTCATCTGATTAGACCCTTATTTACAAAAAATTATCAGGCAGCGCCTTAGAAGAGCTTGCGTCAAAAACGAGATTTCTTCAAAAAATCTCGTGCTCCATGATGCAAATTATATTCAAGCAAGAGTGATGCCAGTTTAGGGGAGTCACGAATAACTATGGCCTCCCCAAATAAATCTATTTAGAATTGAATGAACCGTTATGCCGTTTTGATGTGCCCCAAGAAATCTTTTAGTCGTGGACTTTTGGGTGAGCCAAATATCTCATTTGGATGTCCAACCTCCACTATCTCGCCGTGGTCCATGAATACTACTCTGTCAGCAACATTCTTGGCAAAGCCCATTTCATGCGTCACACAAATCATCGTCATACCACTAGCGGCCAGTGTTACCATAGTATCTAGAACCTCCTGAATCATCTCTGGATCTAGGGCTGATGTTGGTTCGTCAAACAGCATGATGTCAGGCTCCATGCACAACGCACGCGCAATGGCTACACGCTGTTGCTGCCCTCCCGAGAGTTGGGATGGATACTTTTTTGCATGTACTTCAACACGGACGCGAGACAAATACTTGTTTGCTAAGGCCCGAGCTTGTTCTCTACTCATTTTCTTGGTGCTCATTGGAGCGACCATACAGTTCTCTTCAATCGTTAAATGAGGAAATAAATTGAACGATTGAAACACCATTCCGATGTGATGGCGCACTTTTCTTACTGTTCGAGCACCTAATGGTATTCCCGACACGGAAATGTTGCCGGATTGGTGTACCTCCAATCGATTGATGCATCGGATAAGCGTCGACTTTCCCGATCCGGACGGACCGCAGACAACGACTTTCTCACCCTTTTTCACGTCGAAGGTTATAGACTTCAGAACCTTATGGTCGCCGTAGAACTTGTCGACGTTTTTGAACGAAATTGCACTCGTATTCATCAAGCTTCACTTTCATGAACCAGCTGGGTGGAGGGTGACTTGCTCCACCCGTATTCATTTAACCGAACAGCGTCTTACGACCCTGGTTCAAGCGTCTTTCAACCATTCCCTGAAGGAAGGTATACGTACTCGCGATCACGATGTACCAGATAGCGATCACGCAAAGTACTTCAAAGTATTTGAAGTTTTGACTATAAATATTAACAGCCGCGCCGAACATCTCAGGAACTGCAATCATGTATAACAAAGTGGTATTTTTGATCACATTAATTACTTCGTTGCCTGTTGGCGGTATGGCAATGCGGAAAGCTTGAGGAAGAATTATTTTTCGCATCATTGATGTATAGCTGAGATTTAAAGCTTGTGATGCCTCTCTCTGCCCTCGATCAACAGACTGAATACCAGACCGAATAATCTCGGTCATATAGGCTCCTTCGTTGACGCCCAGTGCTAGAATACCTGCCACGACGGCTGGTAAACTAATGGCTCCTCCTGTGACTGCTGACAAGCCATTGTACCAAAATACAATTTGGACAAGAACTGGAACGCCGCGATAAAATGCGACATAACCTTTGATTGGTGGGTGTAGCCACTTGACGGGGCTGGTGAGGACCAACCCACACAGAACGCCAATCGCAATGCCAACCGCCATAGCGCAGGCGGTGATCCAAATCACCGCCCAGATGGCATCGAAAAAACGCGTTGAGAAAAGAAGATCTAGGAAGTATTGAGTATCAAACTGCATGATTTATCTTCAATTCGCTGCGCGGATATCGCCTTCACCAAGCCCATACTTTTTGAGCAGAGCATCATACTGACCATCGGCGACTATCGCGTCGAATGCAGCTTTCACAGCGGCTGCATCTTCAGTATTGCCTTTGCGAAAAACAATACCTATGCGGTTGCGCTCGGTGTTTGGACCTTTTCCACTCAATATTGGGCTCGCGACCACGTACTGATCTGGTCGTTGTTTCGCAGCATACGTTGCTACAGACCAGTCAACGAAAGCGGCCTGTGCAGTTCCACGTCCAACTTCGTTCAAAGCTTCTGCTTGGCCACCAAATGGTTTTAAGACCATTTGCTTATCTGCTGGACAAGTTGTTTGAACTCGTTCGAGTGCCGCCATTTGAGTAGAACCACCCATAATGGCCATCGTTGAACCACATGTGTCCTGCTCAGATGTGAATTGGAGGCCGGAATCTTTACTGGCTACGATGCGCACGCCACCGACAAAGACCGGAACAAAATCAAACGTTTCTTTGCGAACGTCTGTGATCCCCACCTGTGAATGGATAACGTCTAGTCTCTTTGCGATTAGAGCCGGAAACAAGCCCGAGAATGCCATATTGACGAACTTAGGTTCGATACACATTTTCGCAGTCAACGCTCTGATGAGGTCTGGGTCTAGTCCAGATGCCTGATCATTCTCCAAATAGGCAGTTGGAGGCGATGCAAGGGAAATTCCAACGGTCAACTTCCCTTCCTCAATAAGATTTGGTGGAGCAGGAAGGCAGTTTTCTTTGGTTTGTGCTTGCGCATGCTGTGTGCTGAATATGGCTGCAAGGATTAATGATGCAGAAAGTAGTATTTTTTTCATTTAAGTTCCCCATTGTTTACTGTTTACAAGTCTTTGAGCTCAGCCCCCTCACAAGAAGGCAGAGCAGATAATTAGACGAAGAATTGATCCTAAGCGTTTTGAGCGATGTAGTCGAAGCAGCAATAGTTAGCGAGACGCTCACTATCAACTTCCGCACCAAGCCCTACGTCCTTTGAAACTTCCAGATAACCGTCCTTGATGCGATCTTCTGGTGAGTTCTTCAATACTTGAACATATCCGTTCGACTCCGGCAGATACGGATAGATTTCCAATGGCATAGCGTTAGCACAGGCAGCCCATACCTGAAGCGAGGCTGCGGTGCAGAGCGTCGACGCGCAATTGTGTGGGGACATGCGGGCATTATAGGCTTCCGCCATAGCCGCAATTTGAACAAGTTCAAAAATACCGCCGCAATTGCCGACATCAGGCATTACAACGTCAATCGCTCCGGTATCCAAAAGATTTTTAAATCCATTGCGTGTATAAACTCGTTCTCCGGCCGCGATCGGGAACTTATAGCGGCCCGCGAGATTCTTTAAACCTGCAAGATTATAAGCATCCAATGGCTCTTCAATCCACATCACGCCAAGATCTTCGCATAGGTCCAATAGACGGTATAGTTGATCGTTGTTCAGTCCGCCCGACAAATCGATCATAAGTTCAGCTTGATCGCCCACGACGTCTTTGAGCAACTTCACTCGCTCCATCGCACGTTTGAAATCTTCTGGAGACAATGCTCTTCGCTGCACATGGGTCAGTGTGCGACCGGGTTGCTGCGTAGCCAAGGGATAGCTTTTGAGAATTTGATAACCGTCCTTTAAAGGACGCTCAGCTGCTTTTGCCCATTCGACAGCATCGTTGCAATGATAATTCCAACCGTTTGCATAGACCTGCGCACGATCTGCAAATACACCCCCAAAGAATTCATATACAGGCACGCCCATGGCTTTGCCTTTGATGTCCCACAGCGCCTGATCGATAGCACTTATTGCCGCGAACGTAATTGCACCGCCGCCCTTCGTCCAAAACGAGTTGTCGTAAAGATCATGATAGACATTACGGGGCAACAAAGGGTTGGCACCGATTACTCGTGGCGCATAATCAGCCACCATTCCTGCAGCGGCTTGTGCGCCAAGACCATAGGCTACTGCCGCCTCACCCCACCCTGTTATCCCTTCGTCGGTTGATACTTCTACGATAACCGGACGAACGCCGCCGGTAGGGATTCTATACGCACGAATATTTGTAACCCGCATTGTCGCACTCCTTTGTGCTCGGTACGTACCGCATCTAGGCTGACGCTTATGATGCGGAAGTCTTGCTCAATGGAGATTGGTATGCAAAATCGAAGTTCTTATACATTCATAAGAAATTCTTATACCAATTGACAGCGGAGATTGCCGATTAACGGTCGAATTATTGTTGTTTGTTCTGATAATTTAGCAAAGCATTTCGCAATGTTTCATAGCATCTGTCGGCAGTTTTCGAGCGTGGCCGATATCTGCTTCGAATAAGGTAATAGCGAGCCGGATCAATATCTTTTAGCAATAGACTGTCGCCTCGAAGGGCATCGCCTGTTAACGCGGCCATGGCACCCCTCGTAATGTTGTCGACTATTGCAACGCTCTCATTTTGTACGGCAAAACAGGCCATCGCAAAAAACGTTGAGAATTCTATTTTAGGCGTGCCCAGCTTGGTGCGTACTTGTCTTGTCGCACGATTTTCTTCGTACAACATGCAGATATCCTGCCCCGCTAAATCCTTTGTTACAATTTCTGATTTTTGCGTTGAGATTAAACCGCGCTTGAAGAACGCATAAACCGGAATTTCAAAAGCCTGCACCTCATAAAGTGGCGAATTCATTGAAATTTCGGCAGTCCCTTCATCAGATATGGCAATATCATGCCGCTGATTCTCCATTTCAGAAACAATCGCGGCCGAGTTACCGGTCATCAATCGCATCTGTTGCCCTTTACGTGCGAATGATGCGATTGCTGTTGGAACAAGATGGTTACCGACATTGCTTGATGAAATTATCGAGATACGCGGCACTTCTATCTGTGCCAAACGGCCAAACCTATGGCGAATATCATTCAGCTGATCCATAACGGGACTGATCTGTTGAAAAAGGACAGCAGCTTCGGCGCGTGGCGTAATTCTTCCAGCATGCCGATCAAAAAGAGCAGTTGCCAAAAACTCTTCAAGAGTTGCAATGGTCATACTAACGGCAGGCTGTGTTCTACCGAGGTTTTTAGCAGCTTTGGAGATACTTCCAGTTAACATGACCTGGTAAAAGGCTTCGATCTGATGATATTTCATTTCGCGTTTCCCTGCCGTACTTCCAAAACATAGAATGCCAGCATTATCGGATGCTGGCATTCTACTGCTTAATCAATCCACTGCATCAGCCCCTAAAGCCGCAAGAGCAGCTCGCGCGACATCGATATCTTGTTCCCCAGTACCCGAGCCAATGCCGATTGCACCTGCAAGCTTACCGTCAAACTTGATCGGCAATCCGCCCGGCAGGTTAATTATACCACCATTTGTGGCAATACCTGCTGAAACGGCAAAATCTGCAGGCATACCACCTGTCCTATTTCGTATTGAAGCAGCAGTGCGTGCCTTGGACCGTGCCGTTTGCATACTTAGATATTTTGCCCCATCCATTCGGAATGAGACTATTGTTTCACCGCTTGGATCAACAATGCATATGCACTGTGGAACATTGATCTCTTCAGCCTTAGCAACCGCTGCTGACAGCGCCTTAAATGCACCGGAATGAGATAGTACTACGATATTGATATAGGGATCTGACACAGTTTACTCCTCGTTGTATTAGTAACCTAAAGACGCATCCACACGATTATGGAGTGATAAACCCAGCTGATCGCGTAAAATGTTAGCTGCGAATAAATCAAGACAGCGATCAACATATCCCTCGACCTCATCGCATGAAATATGTGGGAATATTAAAAGATTAGGAACATCCCAAAGTCCACTGTCCGCCGAAAGTGGTTCATTTTCAAACACGTCCAACGCCGCACCGGATAGATGGCCGTTTTCGAGCGCGCGAGATAAAGCCATTTCATCCAAAACGGCCCCGCGTCCAATGTTAAATAAAGTTGCCCCCCTTTTAAGAAGTTGAATTTCATTTCTGCCGATCAGCCCCTTCGTTTCAGGAGTCAATGGACAGCTAATGACGAGGCAATCTGCTAATGGTAAGACTTCAGCAAGTCTCGAGACAGGGAAAGTCTTATCAGAAATGTCATCGGAGCGCCCACTTCGGGTGACAGATACAATCGTCGTTCGAAGCGCTTTAAGCCTTGCGCCAATTGCTCGTCCTAATGCACCAAAACCAACAAACACGACTGTCTGCTTTGACACTCCTTTTGAAAGCTGATTATCCCAGAAATGGTTCCTTTGATTTCGAATATGTCGTGGAATTCCTTCCAACAACATCAGGACCGTCATCAATCCAAATGCACCACCTTTTTCTGCATGAACACCACTGCTGTTAGTCAATACTGCTCCCTTTGGAAGCCAATCCATGGGCATGTATTTTTCAACACCTGCGCTCGTGCAATGCACAATCCTAACTGACGTAGCAACACGGCCAATACGTTGCGTATCAAAACCTGAGCCTACAAAGTAATGGGCTGTTGAGAGAGCCTCAATGTCTGGGTTGGATTTGGAGCAGCAGTGTATTCTGGCGTTTGTCGCATTATCGCCCAACGCATTGCGAACCGCTTCTTCCGATATGAAATAGGGAGAAGTCTCTTCTAACGAATTTTCGATATAGACAATAAAATCATGCATCTTCAATCCTTTAGCAATTTTCTAACTTACAAAGCAAAACACGTGCCAACGGGAAAAATCTTTTTTCAAAAAGGGGATTGTCGAATATAGCTATATGTGTCTAACCTAATAGCGTTCAAAAGCTGTTCAGGAGAGATGGCATCACGCCACGCCGAAGGAGCAACCCCCCAGGAAACTCTCAGGCAAAAAAGACTGCGCAGTTGAACAATCTGGAGAGAGGCACGGAAGTGCCCACCGAAGGGGACCCATATTGGGGAAAGCTCTCAGGTAAGAAAGACAGATTGGGGGCTACGGGACTGGCAAACGTCCCAGACCAACTGTCGGAGAGAATCTTGCACCACATTGCAGTTTTAGGCGCTGGGATTACTGGCGTCACCACGGCTTATGCATTGTCGAAACGGGGATACGATGTCACTGTGTTTGACAGGCACCGTTATCCAGCGATGGAAACTTCCTTTGCAAACGGTGGCCAGCTTTCTGCGAGCAATGCCGAAGTTTGGAATCACTGGTCGACGGTGTTCAAAGGCATCAAATGGATGCTCAAGAAAGACGCGCCTCTACTAATGAACCCATCGCCTAATTGGCATAAATACTCATGGATGGGTGAGTTTATGAAGTTTATTGGCGGCTATCAATCTAATACCGTTGAAACGACGCGTCTAGCTATTGCAGCACGTAAATACATGTTCGAAATTGCGGATAAAGAAAACATCAATTTTGACTTAGAAAAGCGTGGCATTCTACATGTTTATTACGATAAGCAAAGTTTTGAGCATGCCAAGAAGGTTAACAGTCTTCTGATTCAAGGTGGGTTAGACCGCCACTCCGTTAATGAATCTGAAATTAAGCAAATAGAACCATCATTGGTTGGAGATTTTTATGGTGGCTTTTTTACGCCTTCTGATTCAACTGGAGATATTCATAAATTTACACGAGGGCTCGCAGAAGCTTGTATTCGTAGAGGTGTGAAATTTATCTTTGACGCGGACGTAGAGCGAATTGATGCCAGAGATAGCATTGAGCTTCTCTGGAAAGAGAGCGGGAAGATTGGAACTGCAAATAACTCAATTAAAGCAGATGGACTTGTGGTTTGCGCTGGCGTGGCGAGTAGAACCTTCGCATCCATGCTGGGTGATCGCGTAAACATCTATCCTGTCAAAGGTTATTCGATAACAGTTCACCTCGACGACGAGACTAGTCAGCATGGTGCACCGTGGGTAAGTCTGCTGGATGATCGCGCAAAGATTGTTACCAGTAGGCTCGGCCATGATCGTTTCCGCGTTGCTGGGACAGCGGAATTCAATGGGGAAAACAAAGACATTCGGCATGATCGAATTAAGCCTCTTGTTGATTGGGTGCGTTTGTTGTTCCCAGACATCTCAACTTCGAGAGTAACCCCCTGGGCGGGCTTACGTCCGATGATGCCCAACATGCTACCACGCATAAAAGCTGGATCTAGACCCGGCATTTTTTACAACACGGGCCACGGGCATCTCGGCTGGACATTATCGGCAGCGACGGCAGAACTTGTTTCGGAGCTGATAGCGCAATCTCCGAAACTTCAGCGGCGGGATGCCGCTTAATCCACCCTCTACGGAAGCCGGATTTATCCGGCTTCTTTTTTGTCTCAAAGCCACCCAAATCTCAATCGTTTGTCTCAAGCATGAGACTCGCAAAGCTTATTGAGACAGTGCACTTCGACCTATAACATATTGGTTTTTCTATCAATTTTCAACTGGCACGGACCTTGCTTCGATATTAATGAGGATCGGAAAAGGCCGATCTGGTAAAAAGAGGAGACTCCAAATGGACCTCGGTCTATTTATGATGCCGCTTCACGATCAGCGGCGCAATTTCACGGAATTGCTTAAACAGGACCGCGAAGCGGTTATCCTCGCAGATCGCTTGAATTTTGCTGAGGTTTGGGTTGGTGAACACATCAGTTGTTCGTGTGAACCAATCTCGGATCCATTGCAGTTTTTTGCATCACTCATTCATGCGACTAAACAGATCAAGTTCGCAACGGGTGTGCTTAACCTGCCACAACACCATCCTGCTCGCCTAGCTGGTGAGATCGCACAGTTCGATCATCTTTCAGAGGGCCGATTTATCATGGGTGTAGGTCCAGGCGGCCTCGTCACTGATATGGAATTATTTGGAACCAGTGAAAAAAATCGAGCTGAGATGACGACGGAGTCTATCCGTATCATGCACGAGATTTGGTCACAGGACCCTCCCTATAATATTAAAGGCAAATACTGGGACGTAGTGATCGAGAAAAACCTGATCCCAAGCCTTGGCTTTGGTCCGATGCTCAAGCCATACCAGAAGCCATTCCCAGAATTGGCAATCTCAGTGATGAGCCCGAACTCAAGTTCTGCGCGCCAAGCAGGCGAGAATGGGTGGAGTATCGTTTCAGCAAACTTCACACCAGTCGCAAATGTGAAGACACATTGGGAACAGTATCTAATCGGTTGCGAAAAGGCAGGCCGTCGACCAGATCGCAATAAGTGGCGAATTGCACGTTCCTTACTCGTTACTGACAGTGACGATCAAGCAGCGGATTACTTAGCAGAGGAAAATTCTTCATATCGATGGTACTATGAATACATCGTTGAAGATATGGCTGCCTTCAAGATGCTCGGGGTTCTGAAGCCATCAATGAATACTTTGGATAGTGATATCACGGTTCAGAATTGCCTCGATTGGATGGTACTCTCAGGATCCCCAAAAACTGTTCTCGATAAGCTTATTGCTTTCGTCGATGAAGTTGGCGGACCTTTTGGTTCACTTATGATGACCCAAAAAGATTGGGATCGCCCTGCAGTACATAAACGTTCGATGGAACTGCTTTCGACCGATGTAATGCCCAAACTTCGTCAGCATGTAAGCACGCTCGCTGCAGCGGAGTAGATAAATACTATGTCATGCGGGGAAACCCGCGTGACCAAACACAATAAAATACTCGAGGGAAAAGCACACATTACATTCCAAATTGGGAGCCTTTCGATGAAAAATGAGCCGACGAGTAACAATAACAATGAATCAGCACGTACTACCGATCTCCTTGATCAAATTGTACTTGGGCGCAGAAGTTTTCTGTTAGGGACAGCTGCTATTACGGCAGGAGCAACGTTGGGAGCATGGGTTCCAAACGCACGGGCTGCCATTGGCGGTAATCTTGAAGTGATGGCTTGGGAAGGCTATACGCTGGAGCCAGAAACCGCAGACTGGCGTAAAGCTAATAACGTCACTATGCGTGCGGCCATTATGAGTAATCAGGACGACGTCACCGCCAAAATAGTGGGTAATAACGCGGTAAGACTAGATTTGGCGGAGTACTCTAATGGATACAACGCTATTTATGATGAACTCGGCGTTCTCACAGAAATAGACACTTCAAAACTACCGAATTACAATAAAGATGACATTTATCCGCCCTTCTACGAAGGTGACATGTGGTTTTGGGATGGTAAGAACTACGCAATTCCCTGGGTTTGGGGATTAGACACGATTGTTGTTAATCCTGAACTGACGGGCTTTGAAGTCAAAAGCTACAAAGATTTACTGCGTCCAGAATTAACTGGAAAACTCGCGTTTCTCGACAATCCACTCACCGTGTGGCCACAGATTGCAAAAGTTACAGGTTACGGCGAGAAGTTCCCTAATCTTACCAAGGATGAACTGAAAGATTGTTTCGAAAAACTGAAGCCTTATCGTGACCAAACGAAAGTCTTTGCGTCATCAAACGGTGATGTAATTTCACTGTTTGCTTCTGGAGAAATTGCAGCGTGTTTCTGCGTCTGGAGTGCTGTTCCACTAGAAACTTCTAAACAAAATGTGAAAACTGTCGCAGTTTATCCAAAAGAAGGTGGAGCTGTTTGGGCAGATGCTTGGTTCATTCCCAAAACGGCTGTTAACATTGACACAGCCACTGCCTTTATTAATGAAGCTCTTGATCCGGAAATCCAAGCGTCTGTTTGTAAAACCGCTGTTGCATCGACGGTTTCCAAAAAGGCTCCGGCCTTAATGGATTCCGAAACCAAAGCGCTTTTTGATTATGAGCATTTTGATGAGCAGTTCAAAACGCTAAAGATTTACGGTCAACCGCCACGTACGTCAGATGAATTTGCAACATACGATGATTGGCTGCAGGTTTGGGCCGATTTCCGTGCCGGTTTCTAATGGTAACGGCCAGCGAGCTAAAAGGCTCGCTGGCCGCTTTTGTTTCGCACTTATTGAAATAATCTAAGTATCACGGGATGTACGCTCATGGCGACTGCCGCCGAATACGTTGACAAGAATAACACACAAGCTTCGGGAAGAACTTCTTTCAAGCTGCCGAACGGGTTTGGACTAGCTAGTCTTCCTTTTGCATTTCTAGTTATCTTCTTCATCATACCTGTCATTCTCTTGTTCGTGACAAGCTTTTTTACGGCTCGATCGTTTGTAATTCAGCCCATCTGGAATGTGGAGAACTATGTACGAATCCTGTCAGCCCCAGGTTTCTGGCAAGCGACTTGGGTTGGGATGAAGAATGGCTTCTATACGGCATCACTCTCTTTAGCCCTGAGCTTCCCAGTCGCTTACTATTTAGTCTACAGGACCCGTAGCAACCTTATAATGTATTTGGTATTACTCTCGTGGTTCTCTAGCTACTTAGTACGTGTATACGCTTGGCGGACAATACTTGGTACAAACGGTGTGATCAACTCAATGCTCATGAGCACGGGCATAATTAATCAACCCCTTGAAGTAATACTTTTTAGTCCGTTCGCAACGGTGCTTACACTGATCCACATCATGTTACCTTTTTCTCTGTTGATCCTCGTCGCATCGCTTCGTGACGTAAAGCAGGATTATTTAGATGCCGCCCGAGACTTGGGTGCGTCAAAAACAGGTGTGTTTACAAAGGTCATTTTGCCGATGTGCTATAAGGGCATCGTCGGCTCTTTCATGTTCACATTCATCCTTGCTGCAGGGGATTATATTACGCCTCAGCTGCTTGGTGGGCGCGACGGGGTGACGAGTGGTCTCCTAATAGCTAACCAGTTTCGCAGTGCGGGTAACTGGCCATTAGGTTCAGCGATGGCATTCGTTTTGATGGGCGCGTTCATCATTGTGTACATTCTGTTCACATTTACACTTCGCATTCTCAAGCTTGCGCCAGGTCGGCGCTACCATCGGTGATCGCCATGTTAAGAGCTTATCTGACAGCATATTTATTTTTCTTGTTCACGCCAATTCTGATCATCATTCTGTTCAGCTTTCATAGCAGTCCGGCTTTGACTTTCCCAATCGAGGGGCTGAGCCTAAGATGGTATGAAGCGCTTTTATCGCGCCCTGATTTTGTTGCTTCTCTTTGGAACAGCCTTAAGGTTGGCTTCTTCACCGCGATAACAACAACTATTTTAGGCACATTGGCAGCGTTGGCGCTGATACGTCTGAAAGATAGATACAAAAAGACATTCGAGTGGATGAATTTCGCGCCAATTGGCTTGCCTGGCTTGTTTATTGGCATCGCTCTCGTGACGCTTTTCGCTCAAGTGGGTCTTCCTCGGACACTACTCACAGTGACAATAGCTCATGTATTGTGCACTTTGCCGTTTTTCGTTGAAACTATGCGGTCTCGCATCAACTACTTTGATCACTCTTTAGAGGAGGCCGCGCGCGATCTCGGTGCAACGCAGCTTCAAACTTTTCGCTTTGTGACAATACCAATTCTCGCACCAACAATAGCAGGTGCAGCGATACTGGCATTTGCGCTTTCGTTCGACGAATTCATCGTCACCGTCTTTGTCAGCGGAAACGATACAACTCTTCCGCTCTACATCTGGTCAATGATGCGAAGAACCGTAGATCCGTCCATCAACGCGGCCAGCGTCATAGCATTGGCGCTATCAATAGCTGTTCTTGCCGCAGGTGGATTAATTCTTTGGCTGCAAAGAAAACGAGCGATGGCATCGCGAGATTCAGAAGCATAAGGAGATCAAAAATGTCACAGAATATAGTAGGACTTAGCAACATCACTAAATCCTTTGGCGCATTTGTTGCACTCGATAACATAAATCTGCACGTAAAGCAGGGCGAAATCCTCACACTACTTGGCCCCAGTGGTTGCGGCAAATCCACTTTAATGCGCATTATCGCGGGCTTCGAAATGCCGACCCGGGGTGAAGTGTTAATTTCGGGTCAGACAGTTACTAAAACTCCTCCAGAGAAACGACCAGTTAATATGGTCTTCCAGCGTTATGCGCTGTTTCCTCATTTGGATGTTTTTGACAATGTTGCATTTGGTCTTCGCCTTAAAGGCTTACCAAAGGCGGAGGTTAACGATCAAGTTTCTGCCATGCTGAATTTGGTACAACTACAGGAATTCTCCAACCGCTGGATTGGTGAGATCAGCGGTGGGCAAGCTCAGCGCGTTGCACTTGCTCGAGCCTTGGTTAACAAACCTTCGGTTCTTCTACTCGATGAACCCCTTGCAGCTTTAGATCTGAAAATTCGCCACCTTATGCTGGAAGAACTTAAGCGTATTCATACCGAAACAGGCACGACCTTTGTTTACGTGACCCACGATCAAGATGAAGCGATGATACTCTCTGATCGCGTCGTGCTTATGAACAAGGGCACTATCGAGCAAATTGGTACACCCGATGAAATGTATGGATCACCCAAAACGCTTTTCTGCGCAAAGTTCTTTGGCGAAACCAACCTGCTGGATGGCAAAGTGAGAGCTTCCGACAGCAATGGTGCGTTGCTCGACCTATCGGTGGGAGCAGCCAGCGTTGGGACTCCAGACCTACCATCTGGTGCACCAGTGCACGTTTCAATTCGTCCCGAAGCAATCACTATCGCTAAAGCTGATGACAATAACGAGGCCGTAAATCGTCTTTCAGGTGAAGTGGAAGATGTCGTCTTTGTCGGAAGTCGGGTCGTTTACAAAGTTCGTCATCAGAGTGGCACAACTCTGAAATGTCAGGAAGCCCGCGCCGCAGCAGGGATACGCTTCGGTGTCGGCAGCCCCGTTTCGTTAAGTTGGGATCCTGCTTCTGTAGTCGTCTTGGCAAGCTAACATTTTTTGGGGAATATTGCATGTACGATTACATTATCGTAGGCGGCGGGTCCGCTGGATGCACCATCGCATCGAGGTTGAGTGAAGATGGATCGAGTAAGGTTTTATTGCTGGAACAGGGCAGCCGGGATTGGAGCCCATATATCCATTTGCCCGTAACTTATTACAAAACGTCGAAAAGCGACATGTTAACCCGCTATCGGCTTGAACCTCAGGCACATCAAGGCGGGATAACACCTGAATTTGTTCAGGGTCGCGTGTTAGGTGGTGGTAGCTCTGTGAATGCAATGGTCTACATGCGCGGCATCCCTCAAGACTACGATCAGTGGGAGGCTGATGGGTGCCACGGATGGGCCTACAAGGACGTTCTTCCCTATTTCAAGAAAGCGGAAAGTAACGAACGCTTTGCTGGTGAAACACATGGAACAGAAGGACCTCTCAGTGTTTCTGATCAGCGACATACTCATTATCTTACAAAAGCCTGGGTTAGAGCAGCACAAGAGATGGGGATAAACTTCAATCCTGACTTCAATTCAGGCCAGCAGGCAGGTGTGGGATTTTATCAGGTAACGATGAAGGATGGTCTACGTTGTAGTGCTTCGGCTGCTTATTTGCGCCCAGCCAAGAAGCGCAAGAACCTTTCCATTCAGACAAAAACAAAAGCACTGCGAATACTTATCGAAAATAATCGAGCGGTGGGGGTGGAATACGAGCACAATGGACAGATTTTGAAAGTCTCGGCGGCTCAGGAAGTTATTATCTGTTCTGGAGCAATTGGATCACCCCACCTGCTCATGCTATCAGGAATTGGCCCCGCCGATCATCTTCGTGAAATTGGCGTAGATGTGAAGCACGATCTTCCAGGTGTTGGTCAAAATCTCCAGGATCACTTCGATATGTTCCTGATCTATGAGTTAACCGGACCCCACAGCTATGACAAATATAAGAAGCTACGCTGGCAGGCTTGGGCAGGTTTGCAATACGCATTGTTCCGAAATGGACCCGTGACTTCGAACGTCTGCGAGGGCGGTCTTTGTTGGTATGGCGCTGAGGACGATAAGCTACCAACGTTGCAGTATCACTTCCTCCCTGGCGCAGGTGTAGAAGAAGGGTCGGACTCAACACCGAGCGGCAATGGTTGCACCACGAACGTTTATCAATCACGACCCAAATCAAGGGGGTACGTCAAACTAAAGAGTAGCGATCCGAACGTATTTCCGATTGTTGATCCTCGATATTGCGCTGAAGAGTACGATGTTGAGTGTTTGGCGGAAGGTGTCCGTATTGGTCAGGAAATACTTCGTCAACGCAGTCTTTCAAAGTATGTCGGTGCTCCCTACCGTCCGGGTGAAATACTCAAAACTAAAGCTGAACGCATGAACTTCGTACGCGCGACAGGACAAGGTGCACTGCACCCGTCAGGCGCATGCAAAATGGGCACCGACGAGATGGCAGTCGTCGACCCACTGCTCCGAGTTAGAGGTATTGATGGTCTGCGCGTTGCGGATACATCGACCTTCCCTCGTGTTCCCTCTGGTAACCTGAACGCTCCAGCTATCATGTTGGGCGAACGTGCTGCCGAATTCATCCTTGGAATTAAGATATAGGCGGCCTAACGGTCGGAGTACCCTAATGAAATTGCTTTCCGCCGTTCCTTCCAATATTGCCTCCGAGTTCTCATGGTGGCAACAGGACATTCGCTCAAGCTCTGAAGTCTCTAATTATCGCACTCTTCACGGATCAGTGAGCGTCGATGTTGCAATCATCGGCGGAGGCTTCACAGGCATGTGGACTGCTCTCATACTAAAAGAACGTCAACCTCATCTCCGCGTCGCAGTTTTAGACGCATTTAGATGCGGCGACGGAGCAAGCTCCAGAAATGGCGGCAATGTACATGGATACTGGGGGGCCTTACCCACGCTATTGCCAATGTTTGGTGCGAACAAGGCCCTTGAAGCCGCGCATCTTGGGACGCTAGCGCAACGCCGCTTAAGTCAATTTGCTTCAAATAAAGATCGAGATGTTTGGTGGGAAGAAAAAGGCTATATCCGCGTCTCGACCTCAGCGGCTCAAAGTAAAAAGATTGATGAGTTAATTGCTGTTGCAAATAGTTTGGGCGTATCAACAACACTTACACGCCTTTCGCAAGCCGAAACGAACGCACTCTGCCAATCGGAAATGTTCCAGGAGAGTCTCCTATTCGAAGAAGGAGCTACAGTTCATCCAGCGCGTCTCGCAAATCATTTAAGAGCTGCAATTGCCGATGCAGGTGTGTTAGTTTTCGAGGATACGCCTGTCATTGCGATTAACAAGGGACAGACCTGCCGTGTTCAGACAGGATCAGGTGAGGTAATTGCTCGAGATGTAGTCTTGGCGACGTATACCGGGACGATGGACATTAATGCTGTGTCTCGTTCGACGTCACTATTTTCAAGCTTTCCTGTGATGTCAGCTGCAAATCCTGAAGAACTTGAAAAGAGAAATTACACCATCGCGCGAGGACTAGCGGACCTCCGAATGTTCACCCATTACTTCCGAAGAACACGCGACGGACGTATTCTGATGGGTTCAGGCTCGGGACCATTGGAAAAAGGAAATGCACACCTCTCACCTAAGCTCAGAAATGACCCTTCGAGTGTTCAGAGGGCTGAAGTAGGTCTCAAAAGGTTCTTCCCTAACATGAGCGGAGGCATTGCCGCCCGTTGGGGCTTCCCCATCGAAGTAACGGCTGATCGGTTACCGTTCTTTGGTACTTTACCGGGAACTAGAATTCATTATGGGTCTGGCTATTCGGGTCATGGCGTCAACGCGACAGTGCTTGCTGGCGAATGCATCTCATCGCTAATACTCAATGAAAACGACAAATGGTCTAATTCAGTATTTTGCCATCGGCAACGTCTTACTTTCCCACCTGAACCCTTTAGGTACATCGGCGGGCTTATGGTCCGAGATTCAATTGTACGCTGCGAAGATGCAGAGGATGCGGGACTACCTCAACCAGCTTTAGCGCGAGCCATAGCTAACCTACCTCGTATCATTGGTATGCGCGTAGGCACCCGTTAGCGGGTGCCTAAACTTATTCCATATTGTTTAAGTTTGCGATAAAAAGTCGCTCGGCTAATGCCAAGTGCGTCTATGCAAGCAATTGCATCTCCGTTGTGTGTCTCAATTGCGGAAAGAATAGCTTCACGCTCTGCCAAATTGATAGCTGCTTTTTTTGACGACGAAGCAATAGCAACAACATTCCTTCTTGCGGCTATTCGCTCGGAAACCTTCAACTCTTCGAGAGGAGGACTAGCTATTTTTACCGATGGCGAGAGCATCAGATCATCTGGCTTTATAATTTTACCTTCAGCCAACTTGACAGCTCGTGTAAGTACATTTCTTAGCTCTCTGATATTTCCTGTCCATTCATGCTGCGTCAATAACCGCATTGCCTCGGCAGAGATGCTGAGATCCTCACCATCTGCAATGTGCAACATTACATTGGCAATTATCGTTTCAAGGTCTTCTCTTTCTCTCAGAGAGGGCAATACGACGACGGCCCCTGCTAATCGATAATATAAATCTTGTCTAAATGTACCTGCATTAACCTTGGCCTGTAAATCTTGGTGGGTCGCAGCAACAATCTGTACATCGACCGTACGCATTTTTCCCGAACCAAGAGGGGTAACCTCCTGCGTTTCAAGAAAACGAAGAAGCCGTGTTTGGAGCTGCAAAGGCATGTCACCAATTTCATCAAGAAACAAAGTCCCCTTGTCAGCCTCAACGATACGGCCAGAGTTGCCATCCTTGCTAGCGCCAGTAAATGCGCCGCTACTATAACCAAACAATTCACTGTCGATTAATGTTTCGGGCACTGCAGAGCAATTAAAGGCAACGAACGGTCCGACAGCTCTTTCACTTTCATAGTGAAGAGCCCGTGTTAGCGTATCTTTCCCGACACCAGTCTCACCGAGCAATAGAATATGCAGACCACTGCCAAACACCTTTTTCAAAACAGCGACGTTACGTTTCATCTGACTATCGTCGCCGCAGCACTCTGATAAAGTCGTTATACGCTTCCCAATGTTAGCAGTTGAACTCCGAACTGCGGATGGCTTTATGCTTCCAACTGGAGTAATGGACAGAGGGCGCTTCAATACGACCTCTACAACATTTGAAATTCCCAGTTGCCTTAATTCTTTCAGGCTATCACAAAGAGTATCCACTGGTGGGTTTCCACGAATTTTCTCGAAAATTGCCCATATTGTTCGACTACCAATTGTGGAATCTTGAAGCTTAAAAAGGCTTCGGGCTGTTCTCGTAGCTCCGACGATGCGGAAATCACTATCGATAGCAAAAATTGCAGGTGTACGTTCTTCTGTACGTACCATCAGTGTATAGTTCCTCTTAAAACATGTTCGGAAATAAGCTGTTTCCAACCGGTCAGCGGTTGCCTGAGCTACACCGAAAACTACCCGATGTGCTAATTGCGGCAGTCCGGGGTTACAGGTGGACAAGTTAACAACTCCGAGAACATCACCATTGGGCCCAAAGAAAGGTGCCGAAGCGCAAGCTTGCCCTGTAAGCTCTGCGTAAAAATGGTCAGAGAGGTAAACTGCTGTAGATGATAAGCGGGACAAAGCCATTCCGATGCCATTTGTACCGCCGACTTCCTCGGTCCACACCGCGCCAACCCTGTCCGTGCTGCAATAGAAGGCAGAATCTTTGCTACGCCGTTCAGAAATAATAACGCCGTTGCGATTGGCCAAATGTGCACTATACCCACCACCTTCAATCATCGATAATGTGGCTTCGAGTTCTTTTGTCGCTAAGGCAACGTCCTCGTCGAATGATTCAAATTCTACCCTAAGTTCGCGGGAAGTCAGATCTACCAATTGAGGTCGCGATGGATCAAGTTTGAAGTCGTTTAAACATCGCGCCCAAGATTCCGTCCTCCACGAGGAGGCAGACTTATCTGCTCCCTCTAAAACAGCTCTTTCTATAAGACGGTAGTGATCGTCTACATCAAGCATTACCGTGTTCCCTTATATTTTTTAGACATTAACGGATCAAAACTGAGACAAGTCAAGACAATCGCTCAGACGAATGAAGTCTCATTTTTGAGACAAAATTGAGAATTTTGGCGTTTAATGAGATTGCATAGCTAAAAGGTTTTTCAGATCAGTATTTTAGCGAATTGGCACGATGATTGCTTTTCCTAAGTCGTGCATAGAATGCTTCGATAAAGGAGATTTCCATGAGCTATCCGAATACCCGGCTTTACATCGGCGGCCAGTGGCATGATGCCGAAAAGGGGTTGTCGATTGACGTTATTAATCCTGTCAACGGAGAGGTGATCGGAAAGGTTGCTCATGCCTCTAGATCAGATCTCGAATATGCTGTCGAGTCAGCAGTTTCAGGCTTCGAAACATGGAGCCGTACCTCGGCATTTGATAGATATAAAATCATTCGCAAAGCGGCTTCTTTGTTGCGAGAGCGCATTGAAGATGCTGCACGCCTCCTGACAACTGATGAGGGTAAGCCGCTTGCTGAATCGAGATTGGAGGTTAATTCTTGTGCAGACTTGCTAGACTGGTTCGCAGAAGAAGGCCGTCGTACCTATGGCAGGGTCATCCCCTCTCGCTCGACAAATGTTCAGCAGTTCTCAATAAAAGATCCGGTGGGTCCGGCCGTCGGTTTCACTCCTTGGAATTTTCCGATGAGCCAGATAGTGCGAAAGCTCGGTCCAGCAATCGCTGCGGGTTGTTCGATTATTATCAAGGGTCCGGAGGAAGCCCCCGCCTCTCCTGCTCTATTATTCCAGTGTTTGCATGACGCAGGCATTCCAAATGGCGTCGTCAATCTGGTGTTCGGCACACCTTCCGAAGTAAGCGAATTCCTGATTCCACATCCCGCTATACGCAAAGTTTCGTTCACAGGTTCGATTGGAGTTGGCAAGCAACTCGCCTCTCTTGCCGGTCTTCATATGAAGCGTGTGACGATGGAGTTAGGAGGCCATGCACCCGTTATTGTTGCAGAAGATGCCAACATCAATGCTGCTACAACCGCACTGGTGGCTTCTAAGTTCAGAAATGCTGGACAGGTCTGTATCTCTCCGACGCGTTTTCTGATTCATTCGAAAATTCATGATCAATTTGTCGAGAGTTTCGTAGCAAAAACGAAGTCCCTTAAAGTGGGAGACGGGCTCGCTGATGGCACACAGATGGGGCCGCTGATTAACGAGAGACGTCGTGCAGCAGTAGAGGCCCTAATGGAAGATGCCACCGCAAATGGCGCAGAGATTGCCACAGGTGGCCATCGCATCGGCAACAACGGATACTTCTTTGAACCGACTGTTCTAATGGGTGTAACTTCCGAAATGCGGGCAATGAATGAAGAACCGTTCGGTCCTGTAGCGCTCGTAAAAGCCTACGACGATCTGGATGAAGCGATTGAGGAAGCTGGACGATTACCGTTTGGCCTTGGTTCGTACGCATGGACAACAAGTAGCTCTACTGCACGACGCCTTGCCCAAGGTGTGCAGGCAGGCATGTTGACGATTAACCATATAGGCTTGGGTTTGCCGGAAACTCCATATGGCGGCGTTAGAGATTCTGGATATGGCTATGAAGGCGGCAGTGAAGCACTCGAAGCCTATGTGAACACGCGTTTCATTACTCACGATAGCATGTGAGAGAAGGAGGATATAGATGATCCGACCGGAAGACTTTAGAGAAGCAATGCAGCGTTTTGCTGGACCCGTGACGACGATCACAACCATTGAAAACGGCATCCCTACTGGCCTAATGGCGACGGCTGTTTGCAGCTTATCAGCATCGCCGCCCTCGCTAATAGTATGCATAAACAAGACTGCTTCCGCTCATGACACAATTTTGCGTCAGGGATTTCTTGGTGTTTCCGTTCTACCTGACACAATGTTGCCCTACGCGGATCATTTTGCGCGCGCTAAAGGTGTAGATCGATTTGAGGGAGCGCTTTGGAGCTTTCAGGAAACTGGAGCCCCTCTCTTAGCAGGGTCAACCGTAGCATTTGATTGCCGCATTGTTACAACCCATGACGGATTCAGCCACACCATCGTTGTGGCAATAATTCATGATATTTTGCTGCCGAACGTCGACGCAGATCGATGCCTTTTATGGCATCGGCAAGGATTTGTGAGTCTGGCAGGAAAACAAGCCGCTGAAAAAGCATAGGAGATACCAATGTCATTTTCTTCAATTGAAGTTGCCATCAAGGCAATAGCGAATGGTGAAATGGTTATCGTGGTAGACGATGAGAACCGCGAAAATGAAGGGGATATCGTCATTGCTGGTGATGCTGTGACGGCTCAGAGCGTCGCCTTTATGATGAAATATGCACGAGGGCTCATATGCGTATCACTTCAAGGTGAGCGTCTTGATGAACTCGCTATTCCGCTAATGGTAAGCAGAAACTCAGAATCCATGCAAACCGCTTTCACTGTTTCGGTGGACTTAATGAAGGGAATATCGACCGGTATTTCAGCATCAGATCGTGCTAAAACCATCCGTGCTCTGGTCGATCCATTGTCTAAGCCAAGCGACTTTGCCCGACCAGGGCACATTTTTCCTCTTCGAGCAAATCCACTGGGCGTTTTAGGTCGCCCCGGGCATACGGAAGCGGCCGTTGACTTGGCACGATTGGCTGGACATTCTGCATGCGGAGTAATTTGTGAAATCGCAAACGATGACGGAACTATGTCCAGACTTCCCCAATTGATCGAATTTGCATCACATCATAAATTGCATTTAATTACGATTGAAGCACTGATTGAATATCGTTTAAGATTGGATTTGAGAGACAAGATCTCTGCGCAGAATGTTAAATGTGCAGAGCGAATATTTGAAACTCAATAATTGGTTGTGTAAGTATATACACTGCTCAATGCGTGGCTGCAGATGCGCAGTCGGCCGCGACGCCACGGACATCCCTTCCGCATCGACGGTCACCGCGGGCGGGATGACGCCAGCCGCATCTCTGCTGACAGCTTCGGCCAACGTTTGTCGCAAGGATCGGATGCCCTCTGCCGACAAGGCCCAGTCTGGTGTCTGGCCAGCAATTCGCCGGCGAGTACGAAGGGCGTCGCGGGCGACTGTTAATTCATGGGTTGGTGCGCGAATATCTCTGACATCGTTGTATAGGACGAGGTCCTCGAAATGAACGAGTTCGCTGTCGATCCACAGCGAAGGGCAGGCATCGGCGAATTGGGGCGCTTGATGAAGCCGGGTCCGACCAACGAACGGGCAGCACGCTCGTCGAGACGCGTCAGCCCGAAGCCGGCGCGAAACGCAGACTCCAAAAGAGTAATAGGAGCAAGTTGAGTGGCGAATTTGTGTTTTTGATTCAAAATCAAGAACATCCGCATTGCATCAACAGAAGGAAAATTGCGCATTAAGATGCATTTTAATGCACCTTTGATCAAAATTATTTCGATCGATAAAGCTGACGCATATCGCGCAGCTGTTATGCTCGATCACGAGTTCAACGGTTTCATCCTTCGAAATCTGTAATATGGTTCTTGTCATCCCGTAATTCACTCTTGATCCAATCCTTAAAAGCCGTCAACGGCCAGTACTCTGCGCGCTCACTAAGCCAAGCCAAGTAATAAATTCCCTTCTCCTGTAACTTCATATCCAAAGGAGCGATCAACTCACCGGATGCTAATTCTTCACGGATCATGAACTCCGGTACCAGTGCAACGCCTAATCCAGCAACAGTCGATCGGATGATTGTTTCGAATTGATCAAAGAGCATTCCATGTAATGAAATGAACGGAACATCATTGGAAAGCATCCAAAGCTCCCAAGCGTTCGGACGTGAGATCAAGTGAATTAGAGGTGCGAACTTAATGTCCTCGGCACAAGAAATCGGATATTTTGATAAACATTCAGGACTACAAACCGGAATGACAGTTTCACGCTTTAAAAAAGCGAATTCCATAGCTTCCACGTCTGGCTTTCCAAAGTCAATTATCCCATCGACTTGATATGTAGAAAGATCGACTTCATTGCATTTAGTGATGATACTGATGCTTATGCTTGGGTGGCTTTCATTAAAAGAAAGCAGTCTTGGCGCAAGCCATCGACAGCTGAATGTCGGCAAAACAGCCAGACGCAAGCTACCTCCGGCAGGATTAGCTCGAAGGTTTAAAGAAGCATTGCTAATACGACGTAGAGCTTCACGCACATCACGTGCATACCCTTCTCCGCCAACTGTTAACTTAATTGTTTGGCGTTCGCGATGAAATAACTCGACGCCAATTTGCTCTTCGAGGGCTTTGATCTGGCGACTTACTGCACTTTGGGTTAAATCAAGTTCTCTTGCTGCAGCAGTGATACTGCCTGTGCGCGCAGCAGCTTCAAACGCGTTCAGTAACGGAAGCGATGGTAGGAAACGCCGCGGCACCTGCATCTTCAAACCGTCCTAGCGCTAAAGCCATTTTGGAAAAATATCGATTTACGTTCCGGCTAGCTTTGGGTCCATTTTGTTTAGGAGGTCAAAGATCCCTGCTTCGTCGCAAACACCGTTCGTCCACCCTTGAGAGCGCTAATGAAAAGCGGCTCCCACGATCTTATGTGTTTTGATAAGAGCTTGCCAACCTCAGAGGCTTTACCCGCACAAGCCAATTCCGCAATTTTATAATGCTCCGGAACCGAGGCCTTCTGACGTTTATAACCCTCATCTGAAACATCGCCATAAAAGCGCATGCGATCTCTCAAAGAAAAAATAGTTTCCGTAAGGATATCGTTGCCTGCGGCCTTGGTAAGCTCGAGGTGAAATTCACGATCCGATATCAAATAAGCTCTAAAATTCTCCCGTTCAACTGCTGTTGCGATATCATCTGCAATCTTTTTCAGATGCGATATATCGCAATCTTGTCGGGATGCGACAATTTTTGCAGCGTGCACTTCCAATACTTCACGCATTTCAAAGATATTTTTAGTCTCGCTTAGTGAGGGCGCTGTTACTCTAAAACCACGATTTCGATGCGGTTCCAAAAGGCCCAGCCGAACCAGTTCTAACAGGGCTTCACGCACAGGCGTCGTTGAAGTGCCGAGAGTCTCTGCAATGCTCGGGACCGAGTACATGCTTCCCGGTAACGCGTGACCTGCAATGATCTCACTGCGTATCTGCTGAAAGACATGTTCGCGTAGATTAATCTCTTGATCTGCCATCCAGGCCTTTTCCCCACCCAAATCCAACACGCCAGCAAATCAACGTAGAAAGCATTATTTGCTAGACCGCTGTTTGATACAAGTAACAACAATTTGCCGCAACGGTTTATCAGGGGGAGCGGTGAAAGCCCCTCCCCCGAACAGTTAGTTTGTTACGAGCGGGCACTTGCTTTCGGAAATGGGTAAGAAAATATCATCGCCTTTAATAGTCGCAATGATCTCCTCGTAATCCCATGGTTTTTTGGATTCGGCAGGCGATTTCACTTTGACCAAATACATATCGTGCACCATGCGACCATCTTCGCGAACTATGCCGTTCTCTGCGAAGAAATCCTGTACCGGGAGCTCCCGCATTTTCGCTGAAACTGCCTTCGCCTCATCCGAACCCGCCGCTTTCACAGCCTTTAGGTAATGCATTACGCTGGAATAAACGCCAGCTTGGATGCTGGTAGGCATTTTTCCACCGTTGCGCTCACCAAACCGCTTAGCAAAGGCTCGGGTATCATCGGTGCGATCCCAGTAAAACCCATCAATAAAGGATATGCCTTGTGCCTGATCCAGCCCCATGGCATGGATGTCGGTCAGGAACATTACAGGAGCAGTGATCGTCTGCCCTCCAGCTACCACACCGAACTCGTTGGCTTGCTTCACAAGTGTCGACAAGTCGCGTCCCGATCCTGCAACCAAGATAGCATCAGCCCCCGATGCCTGGGCGGGAAGCAAGAAGGCGCTAAAGTCGGGCGCATTAAGTGGGTGACGCACTGAACCGACCACGGTACCCCCGCCTTCTTCCACGGCTTTCTTAGCAATGGCCTCCAGAGAGTGCCCGAAGGCAAAATCGGACACAATGAAGTACCAGCTCTTTTTGCCCTGTTCCAAGAGGGCCTTCACCGGCCCGACACCGTTGGAGTAGTTATCATAAACCCAATGAAAACCTGTGGGCGAGCACTTAGCTCCAGTAAGCTCTGTCGTTCCTGGAGATGTGAAAATCGCCACTCTATTGGCTTCTTTGGCAATGTCTTGGACGGCAAGCGCAATTGCGCTGTTGGTCAGATCGACGAACACATCGACTTTCTCGTTATCGATCCATCGATGAGCAATCCCCGTCCCAACGTCTGCCTTCATCTGATGATCAGCACTTATAAGTTCGATAGGTCTATCTAATACTGACTTACCAAAATCCTCAATTGCCATTTGTGCAGCAATCACCGAGCCGTTTCCGTTCATATCAGAATAAACCCCTGACATATCGGTTAGAACCCCAACCTTAACGACATCGTCGCTTATGCCCGCAGCCTGTGCCGGAAAACTGCCTAAGCCAATACCTGCAACAGCTGCTAGTGCGAGGCGCGTCCGAGAGTATCTTTTTTCATTGCCCATTTTTAGCTACCTTTTGGTTAGCATTGAGGTTTGTATCATACGTACTAAACGTCTTGCGCCGCCTCTCCCCGAACTGGCAGATCCCTTTTGTTTGGGTTCTTCACCTTACGGGCAGAAACCCATGAGATTAGTTCTCCAACGATCCCTCGGCGGAAAAGAAGAATGCAGCAAACAAATACAGCGCCGTGAATGACGGTGACCCAAGCTCCTAGCGAGGCGAGATAATTTTGCATGGCCACCACAATAAAAGAGCCTACGACCGGCCCGTAGAGCGTACCAACGCCTCCGAGAAACGTCATGAGGATTACTTCACCCGACATTGTCCAATGTACGTCGGTGAGGCTCGCGATTTGTGTAACGATGACTTTTGTCGACCCAGCTAATCCTGACAAAGCTGCGGAAATCACAAATGCCGCCAATTTGTATCGTTCGGTCGCAAATCCTAACGACTGGGCTCTTGGCTCATGTTCACGAATAGCTTTGAGAACCTGGCCGAAAGGTGAGCGAACGAGCCCGGAAAGGAACAGGAAGCCGCTTAAAAATATCACGAGTACGAAGGTATAGAGCACTGTTGGATCGCTCAGGTCGAAAAGTCCAAAAAGCAATCCACGCGGAACGCTTTGAATCCCATCTTCTCCTCCAGTCTGAGGTAATTGCAGCGCCAGAAAGTAAATCATCTGCGCAAGAGCGAGTGAAATCATCGCGAAGTAAACGCCACTTGACCGAGTGCAGAGCCAACCCGCCGCGAGCCCTAGTATTGCTGCTGTGAAAGTTCCGGCAAGGATTGCCAATTCCGGCGAGAACCCCCACGTTTTCGCAGCATAAGCGGTCACGTATCCAGCAGTACCTAAGAACATCGCATGTCCAAAAGATACCAGTTTTCCGTAGCCCGCCATAAGATTAAAAGCACAAGCGAATAAACCATATGTCATGGCTTTCATTAGGAATGCCGGATAAACAAATAATGGAGCAATTGCCAAGCATACCGCCATTGTTCCAAACATTGCCCACCTCAAAAGGGGCGTTTCCTTAGCAAAGGTTGGAAGCGCCATGACAGTACCGCTGGTATATGTTTTTGCGCCGAACAGACCTGTGGGCTTCACCAGAAGAACGAGTGCCATCAAAAGGAACACAACTGTTGTCGATGCTTCCGGGTAAAATGCTTTTGTTAAGCCCTCAAGAATCCCTGCTGCAAACCCAGCAACGATGGCTCCCTTAATCGAGCCCAATCCGCCGATAACAACCACAGCGAAAATGACGATTAAGATGTCAGCTCCCATAGTTGGATTTACTTGGAGAATGGGAGCAGCTAGAACTCCTGCAAATGCTGCCAATGCCGCGCCAGCACCATACACGAGCATTATCATCAATGGCACTTTAATACCGAAAGCCTGCACAAGTTCTGGATTCTCAGTCGCTGCACGCAGATACGAACCCAACTTTGTTTTCTCGATCGTGAACCAAGTCACTAAGCAGATTCCAAGTGACGCAACGATAACCCATGCTCGGTAATAGGGTAGGAACATAAAACCAAGATTTACTCCGCCCGACAAAGAACTCGGGATCGCGTATGGAAGACCAGATGACCCGAACCAAAAGCGAAACACACCCTGAATTACAAGCGCCATTCCAAATGTGAGAAGCATACCGTAGAGATGATCGATATGACTTACGCGCCTTAGTATGAAGCGCTCCATCAACATACCAAATGCACCCACTATCAAAGGACAGAGTAGGAGTGCCGGCCAATATCCGATCCCCATTGAGTTCAACAAAAGCCAGGCTAATACCGCACCCATCATATACAAAGCGCCATGAGCGAAATTGGCGATGTTCATCATCCCAAAGATAACAGCCAGGCCGAGGCTCAATGTAGCGTAAAAAGCCCCGTTGATAATCCCCAGTAACAACTGACCAAAGAGCAGAGCAGTTGGGATACCGAATATAGTGACCATGCTTAGTTCCTATACATACTGGAGATCAAAGGCCCAGATAACTTTGGATGGAAGGAAGGCGACGCTCGAAGTCCGCCGCAGCGACTTCGTCCACGATTGTACCGGTTTCTACGATATAGTTTCGGTCTGCGAGGGCGTGTGCAAAGCCTACATTTTGCTCGACAAGAAGTATCGTAAATCCCAGTGCCTTAAGTTTTATAATAGTGTTTTCAATCTGCTTGATAATGATCGGTGCCAGACCTTCGGTAGGCTCATCAAGCAGAAGAATCCTTGCACCGGTTCTAAGAATTCTCGCCAAGGCTAACATTTGCTGTTCACCACCGGAGAGTTTTGTACCCGGGCTATCAATCCGTTCGCGTAAATTTGGAAACAGCTGGAGGATATCTTCAACTTCCATTCCGTTTGGCGCTATCTTAGGTGGAAGCATCAAATTTTCGCGCACGCTAAGACTTGAAAAAATTCCTCTATCTTCCGGGCAGAACGCAATACCTTTTCGCGCAATATCATAGGCTTGGGAGGAAATGATTTGCTCATTATTGTATAGTATCGAGCCTTTACGCAACTTCATCAGGCCCATCAAAGATTTCAGCGTCGTGGACTTTCCTGCACCATTGCGTCCTAGCAACGTAACGACCTCTCCTTGCGTAAGCCTAAAATTCATGCCGTGGAGAACCTTGGATTCACCGTACCAAGCTTCAAGCTTGCTCACCGTCAGAACTTCGGCCATCAGTGAGCCCCTCCCGTGTAAGCTGCTATAACATCAGGCCGATTTGAAACTTCCGTATAAGTACCCTCAGCAAGAACCTGACCACGAACCATAACTGTAATTTGGTCAGCGAGGCGGGACACAACCTGCATATTATGTTCAACGAGCAGCACAGTTCTACCTTGTCCAGCCTTACGAATAAGATCAGCGACCCGATCAATGTCTTCTCGCCCTAGCCCGGCCATAGGCTCATCTAGTAATAGAACGTTCGGATCCGCAGCGACCGTGGTCGCAAGTTCAAGAACTCGTTTGCGTCCGTATGAAAGCTGGCCTACATGAACCGCCGCTTCAGCGGAGAAGCCAAATTCTTCGAGAATTTCATCAGATCTTTGAACCAATTGGCGATTGTTTCTAGCTTGCCCTAGCAATCGCCACTCCAAACGATTGCGTCGGAGGAGTGCGAGTTCAATATTTTCACGCACTGTCAGCGCCTGAAAGACAGCAGAAATCTGAAATGAACGAAGCACCCCGCGCCGTGCAATCGCAGACGGCTTAAGCACAGTAACGTCCGTGCCATCGTGCAGTATCCGTCCTTCAGTAGGTTGCAGGAACTTGGTCAAAAGATTGAAAAGCGTAGTCTTTCCTGCTCCGTTCGGACCGATGACAGCTTGAATAGTACCCTTTTTCAGCGTGAAATTTACGTTCTTTACGGCGTAAAATCCGTTGAATGAAATGCTGATATTTTGTGCCTCAAGCACCGCCATGTCGAATCCTCGCTCTGTCCAACCACAGTCAGAAAGTCGATAGTTACGCTTGGCACAGAAACAGTACGTTGGGTAAAAGCGAGCCTTTTCCTAATCGTAGGTTCCTACGAAAAAGACTTCTGCGTCATCTAAACGTTCCCCACGATCGATCTATGCCGAACTTTGTGATGCACCACAGTGACGCACTACTTGCGCGTCTGTCAAGCGCCTATTTTTAATTAATTCATTCACCCAACGGCTTGACAGCGTAACAAAACTGAAGCCATGTAGTGCGCTACAATAATGCGCTACCAAAAAGAGGTATGCCTTGGGAACAGAAATTTCTGGCTATTGCACACTGTGTCGCTCAAGATGCGGCACGATCAATACTGTTGAAAATGGCCAGCTTGTTTCGGTTCGGCCAGACACGTCCCATCCAACAGGCAGTGCAATGTGCATGAAAGGACGCGCAGCACCAGAACTCGTTCATAGTCCCCACCGGCAGTTATATCCTATGCGCCGGACTTCTCCCAAGGGGTCACCGGACCCTTGCTGGGAGCGCATAAGCTGGGAAGAGGCGCTATCTGAAACAGCGACTCGTCTTTCTTCGATTAAACAAGAAAGTGGTGCAGAGGCAGTTGCGTTTTCTGTGACAACGCCCAGTGGCACTCCCCTCTCCGACAGCATCGATTGGATTGAGAGATTTATCCGGAGTTTTGGCAGTCCAAACACATGCTATGGCACCGAAATCTGCAATTGGCATAAGGATTTCGCTCATGCATTTACGTTTGGATGCGGAATACCCCCCGCCGATTATTCCAATTCCGATACAATCGTTTTGTGGGGCCATAATCCAACAAACACCTGGCTTGCACAAGCCAGCGCAATTTCTATAGGCCGTGCAAAAGGGGCTAAGTTGATCGTGGTTGATCCTCGCCCAACAGCTCTCGCGAAACAGGCGGATGTATGGCTTCCGGTAAGGCCCGGAACAGATGGTGCGCTGGCGCTTGGATTGCTGAGAATAATGATTCAAGAGCAGCTTTATAATGAGCGCTTTCTGCGTGACTGGACAAATGCACCATTGCTCGTGCGCGACGACAATGGGTTGTTCTTGAGGGAACAAACGCTCTGGCCGGATGCTACAGAAAACCGGTATGTTGCCTGGGATGCCATGTCAGGCGTACCGACCCCGGTAGACGCTATAAAATCTCCATCTTCTGTGCTGACAAACCGCTTTGCACTAAAGGGCAAGGTGGACGTGAAGCTGGCTGTTGGTGCCAAAAAAGTGCTGTCCTGTCGACCGGTATTCGAATTGTTGTCATGCGCTACGGCCAGTTATGATGCTGAAACGGTCGAGCGCCTTACAGGGGTACCTCCGGTAGCACTGAAAGCAGCCGCGGCATTAATCCGAAGTGGTAATCGTATTTCTTACCATGCTTGGACAGGTATCGGGCAGCACAGCAACGCAACGCAGACAGAACGAGCCGTTGCAACACTCTATGCGCTTACAGGAAGTTTTGATCTTATCGGCGGCAACCGCGTACGCCGCGGCCCGTACTATCGGCCAGTCAATGCACTGGAAAAACTGACTGAAAAGCAATTTTCCAAAACATTAGGCGCGGAAATGAGGCCTATTGGTCCAGCCTCTATGGGCTGGGTAACAGCCCGTGATATGTACAAAGCCATAATCCATGGTGAGCCTTACAGCATACGAGCAATGATGGCTTTTGGTACAAATTTGCCTATTTCTCAAGCTGACAGTTCGCTCGCAGAAGAAGCACTTAATAAGCTTGAGTTTCATGTCCACTGCGATTTATTTGAAACACCCGCGGCTAAGTATGCCGACATATTTCTTCCAGTGAATACGCCTTGGGAGCATGAAGGCATTCGCTTCGGCTTTGAGATCAGCGATGATGCAGCGTCTCTGGTTCAGTTGCGTCAACGAATGGTCGAACCTCGCGGAGAATCTCGTTCGGACAACGATATCATTTTTGATCTCGCGGCTAGAATGGGAATGGCAAAAGAGTTCTTCGACGGCAGTCTGGAGAATGGGTGGAACTATATGCTTGAGCCCCTCGGACACACTGTTGAAACGCTCCGCATTGCTCCAAAAGGCGTAAAAACACAGATAGATTCTAGAGAGCGTAAATATAGTCTACCTCATCACGATGATCAGAACAGAGTTCGAGCCTTTGACACTGAAACAGGACGTATTGAACTGTATTCGGAATTGTTGCAGCGCAACGGGCAGCCTGGGATACCGACTTTCATCCCCCCCGCTGAAGATGAAATCTTAGAGCGCAAAGGTCTGCGCAGAAAATTTCCTCTGGTCTTAAGTTCAGCAAAGAATGGATACTACTGCCATAGTCAACACCGTAGTCTCGCCTCATTGAGAAAGCGAGCGCCCGATCCCGTTGCAGAAATCGGTGAAGGTCTGGCGAAAGAGCGCGGCATTCAAAGCGGTGACTGGATCCGCATTTCTACGAGAAATGGCGCAGCCCGCTTTGTGGCCAAACCCACGCCGGGTCTTGCAGACGACGTTGTCGTGGCTGAATTCGGCTGGTGGCAGTCGTGCCCTGAAATGGATCGCGCCGAACTTTCTGCTCAGGGTCCTTACAACAGTAACGCCAATAGCTTGATATCCGCCGACGCAGTCGATCCGATAAGCGGATCAATTCCCCACAGATCATTCAGATGCAATATAGAATTGGACCCGCTCACTGAACTGCGTCAGAGGTCTTGGAAAGGATGGAAAGAATTTAGTGTAAGGCAGTCAACGATCGAAGCAGATGGCGTGCGGAGCCTGATATTCGAAACCATTGATGGTGAAGAACTTCCGGATTTTCGTCCCGGACAGCATATTCAAATCCAGATAGGTGATGATAACGGACTGAGCAGAGCATACTCGTTGACAGGAGCCGCCACGGTCAGTGCAAGGACAACCTACAGCATTTCTGTCAGACACCAAAAAGGGGTGACTAAAGACGGAAAATACTTCGAAGGAAAGATGTCCAGCCAAATTCATCACGCCTTGAAAGACGGCGACACAGTTAATCTGAGAGCGCCATCAGGCAACTTTATTATTCCAAGATTTTCGCCTCAGCCGCTTATTTTCCTTGCAGGCGGTATAGGTATAACACCTTTTATAAGTCTGCTTGAATCCCTGCCCGACAAGGACGAGATTCAAATCAGCTTGCTTTATGGCAATCTTAATAGTCGAACGCATGCCTTCCGCAGTCGAATACGCGAACACAAAAACAGACTGCCAAATTTCCATGTATTTGACTTCTATGACGCTCCTCTCGCCGAGGATGTCGAAGGGAGGGATTACTACAGCAATCAGCGCGTTAGCGCCACGATGATAAGTGACGAGCTGATCAAAATGCGTCCACGAATTTATATGTGTGGACCACCGGGCATGATGCATGCATTTTCTGAAGGACTTCAAAGTCGCGGTGTTCCAAAGTTCGACATTTTCAATGAAGTGTTTCGCTCTCCGCCAGAAACGATGATGGATGACGGCAAGTCCTTTCAGATTCAATTTGGTCGGTCGAAGAACGCTGAATGGTCGGCCTCGCAAGGACCTATTCTTGATTTTGCTGAGAAGATGGGGGTTGCCTTGCCCAGCGGATGCCGCGTTGGCCAGTGTGAAAGCTGTGCTGTCAGAATTGTATCCGGAACTGTTCAACACATGCATGGCTCAGAACCTGATGATCCGAATATCTGTCTGACCTGCCAAGCGCGGCCAACAAGTGATCTCGTACTCGACATTTAGCGCAACCAACAACGAAGCGAATGGGGAATTTTTATGACGATCATGCCTGTTTCTCTCTCTCAGCATGAGCTTTCGACGTTACTTCCTATGAAACAACTTATTGAAGCGTTGCGGACATCATTTACGATTGGGTGCAGCGCTCCTGCCCGTGAACATCACTCCATCGCGGGCTTAAACAATCAGCAAGGCACTTTATTGTTGATGCCCGCTTGGTCTCCTCCGGGGAACACCCGGTACATGGGTGTAAAACAGGTCAACATTTTTCCAGGTAACGCCGAATTGGGGAAGCCTGCATTAAATTCCACGTATAATTTGTTTGATGGCAATACAGGTGAACATCTTGCGGCGATGGATGGCAATACGATCACTGGTTTGCGTACCGTGGCCGTTTCTGCACTCGCGGCTGATTATCTCGCTCGCCCAGATGCAGAATCGCTTCTTGTACTAGGTTCAGGACGTATTTCCAGTCTAATCCCCGAGGCCTACAAAGCTATTCGTGACATCAAGAAAATTAGAATTTGGGACATCAATATTGTTAGTGCACAAAGACTTGTAGATGCTTTGAGAGAGAAAGGGTATAATTGCGAAATTGTTGCCTCTCTCAAGGAGGCCGTGAATGAAGCCGACATTATTTCGTCCGCCACACTTTCTCATGCGCCACTCATATGCGGTAATTGGTTACGCCCAGGTACACATGTGGATCTGATTGGCGCATTTACTTCGGAAATGCGCGAAACCGATGATGAGTGCGTGTCAATGGCCAAGGTCTTTATCGATACCGAAGAAGTGTTTCACGAAGGTGGAGACATCGTTCAGCCTATTAAGGAAGGCGTTATTAATCGTAGTCATGTTCAAGCAAAATTAGCGGATCTGACGTCAGGTACTGCTATTGGGCGCTCCAACAACGAAGAGATAACGCTATTTAAAGCAGTAGGTACCGCGCTGGCGGACTTGTCAGCCGCAACCCTCGCTTTTCAATCAAAAATGAGAGAATAAATGAACTCGACCGCCGCAGAGTTTTACACGGATAAAGAAATCTCATCTGGATAATACTCGCGCGCAGGGCGCTTTCAGTGAAATGAGCGGACAGGTGTGCGGCTTGGCGCGATCTGCACGCTCTGTCATACACTTAAAGGGATGTGAACCACTGGCTCCTGTTATTGGGTGACGTATTGATTGCAAGTCAGAAACATTGGTTCCTTTAAAGCGGGCATGAACTGGTGGATTTGAAACCGAGGCTCAATTGGTGGCACGGACTGATCCGTTATATGCATTTTCGGGAGAATTTTGACGTAGAGTCAACACCAGCCGTGCTTCAACCCGACAGCTTCAAGCGGTTAACAATCGGCAACCTCCTGCACCGTCACGCCAGGGCGCAAGCTTTCCGAAACAATCCGGATTTTTTGAATCAGCTGGTCACTGGCGATTGCTATCGCGCTTACTCTGATCCATTGAGAGAAACTCCGTTCTGTTCATTCGTTAACACTCAATGACAGAACACAAAATCAAACAGAATGTGGTGTCAGAACACCGGTGACGATACAGACTATATCTCAGCGCTCTGATCCTGCCAGTCAACAAGTCAAGAATGTAGGCGAATATTGAACGCCTTCATCTCGCTCGTTCAATTTGCATCAAGGTTGGTCAATCGAATATTTTAGCGATTACGGCTTGTTCGGCCTCCTCCCATTGACGCACGTCCTTGGTCACTTGCTCAATCTCTTTGTCACTGAGGTGGTGCGCACCGTCCTGGTCGATACGACATAGACTGAATGGCTTACCGACGGTGGGGGACGATAGGTCGAGCGCTTCCAAAACACGCAGGACCGCCGCGCAACCGAAGCGCATCGACCGCTCGGTGAAATTGAAGTGAGACAGAAGCGATCCGGCTTGCTGTGCCATTGCCGCACCGCTGCCGATCGCGTGGAATCCGATATCGGCGTAGTGCCCGATCATGCCAGAAGGCGTTATCTCAACAATCCACGGCTCACCTTTGCGCCACCCGGCAGCCATCACGTAGGCCGATGGCGAGCCGCCTCCTTCTTCGCCCGGAACGTCCGAGATGAACGTGTCGTAGTGATGGTGCAGGATCGGGAGTACCTGTTCTTGCAACGCGCGTCCGATATCCGGGGCCTCCAAAATAGCCGCACTGTTTTCACTGAAACACCGTTCGACGTCGAACAGCACCGATCGCGCGCCACTTCCGCCCCAAGCCGCTAGCTCGCCCAAAGGGTGCAGCTTCTCGGCCGGGTATGTCATCCCTCTCCCCTCGTCCGTAATCTGAGAGTCAGAGCCAAGCACCACTCCATCTTCGCAAACTGTCGCAAGGACGACGGTCATAGTCTCAAACCTCTCGAGTCGTGTGTTTCAGAAAATCCGGCTGGATTTGCATTAGCCGCAGCTCGCTTTATGACAACAGCGCGATGAAGCCTGAAGTTGTGCTGAATAGAAATGACCCATTTCCCTTCTCGATTTTGAGTGTAGAGAGAACACACGTGTAGTCGTATCGTTCCCACATTGCGTAGTCTAAAGGTGCTGGCAAGGCTCTAGCTGTCGAGTTCTGCCGTCATTTGAACCATTTTTGCGTCTTACTGTGATCCACATGAATACATTTAGGATCTTGAAATCGCGCCAAATTCCTCACGATGGACTCGGGCACCGGGGAACACAAAGGTGGTTCAATCCATCGCGCAAATCAACACACGCCCCTCATCAAGACGCGCCGAAGCTTCGCGGGCGCGGGCCAGCGGCGACAGCAGTAACTGGGGCAGATTTGGTGGGTGGATCTTGTTTTTGAGTCGAAGTCAGAAATATCAAACACTGTGCATATCGCGAGTTTCGCATCGATATTTCATGCCTATGGGATTCCTGATTTTGGCAAATCATGATTCTCTTTTGGTATGCCGAAGAGAACGCTTCCCTCGCCCAAGCATGCTGACACGCTTTCACTGAATGCGTTGCGCAGTCTGGTCACAGGTCTGGTTGAGAAAGCAGAACATGCAGAGGCTCGCTTTGAGAATCTGGAAGCTGAGAATGCCGCACTCCGTAAAGAGAATGCCGAGCTCCGTCTGGAAAACACCCAGCTTAAAGTTGAAAACCAACTGCTTCGCGATGAGATTGCACGGCTGAAAAACCTGCCGCCACGGCCACCGTTCAAACCGTCAGGCATGGACAAGGCAACTGACGTGCAGGCTCAGGATAAGCAGGCAAGCAAGAAGAAACCGCGTGGACCAAAGCTGGATGTCGGACGCGTTGACCGTGACGTTGTTCTTCGTGCCAATGCTCCGGTTGGATCACGCTTTAAGGGCTACAAAAGCTATTACGTGCGCGACGTTGTTTTGCGCGCTGAAGTTATTCATTACCGGCGCGAATGCTGGGTGACCCCGGACGGTAAAACAATCCTTGCGTCGCTGCCTGCCGGAATTGTCGGCGGCTACGGACCCAATCTGCGGCGGTTCTGTTTAATGCTTCATGCACAAGGCCAGGTGACGATGGAACGACTATCGACGCTGTTGAACGATATCGGCGTGGATATCTCGAAACGACAGGTTGTTCGTCTGCTAACCAGGAACCTGGATGGTTTTATCGCTGAGGATGCTGCGGTTCTGCATACTGGTCTGGTGTCGGCAGACTATGTAACGGTCGACGACACCGGTGCTCGTCATGCCCGCGATAACTTCTATACTACTCATATCGGCAACGCGCATTTTAGCGTCTTTCGCACCACAAAGACGAAATCACGGCTGAACTTTCTGTCGCTGCTGCATGGCAATTATACCGACTATGTTCTTAACGATGCAGCATTCGATTATTTGCTGGCGCGTAAAGCGGATCCTGCACTCATAGCCCGCTTACAACCCCGCAAACCACAGCACTTTCCCAATCAGGTGCCATGTCTTGAGCATCTGCTCAGAAATGGCGTCGATATCTTCGACAACAATACGCTCCGCATGTTCGGTGAAGCTGGTCTATGGGGAGCTATCCGATATCACGGGCTTATGGGCAATACGGTGATTGTCTTTGACGATGCGGGGCAGTTCCGGGTTGGGGACCATGCTCTGTGCTGGGTGCATGCTGAACGCTTGTTGCACAAGCTGATGCCAGCAACGCCTCAGCAGGTAGGACATGTCGAAACGCTGCGCAAACTCATCTGGCTCTTTTACAAGCTTTTGAAAGACTTTGCCCGAAGTCCCAGCCGACGTGCAGCTCAGGCCCTTGAAGTCAGGTTCGATCGGATCTTTTCCATCCGCACCGGTTATGCTGATCTGGATAAGCTTTTGACGCACTTACTGCGCCGTAAACAGGAATTGCTGAAAATTCTCGAACGACCCGAGATCCCGTTGCACACCAATACTTCCGAGAATGATCTGCGCAGTTGCGTCACCAAACGCAAGATCTCCGGCGGCACCATGAGCCGGGACGGCCGTATTGCCCGCGATACCATGCTGGGTCTCATGAAAACCTGCAAAAAGCTCGGGCTTTCCTTCTGGCATTATCTCGGTGATCGGCTTCGTATATCCATTCAGAAGCCAGCCATTCCAGAACTTGCAGGCCTCATCATCGCAAGAGCCTGACAAGCTCTGTCTTCATTGACGACGATCAGGCTTCAAAAATGGGACCACCCCGCCTCGCTTTATCGACACCTCATCCATCATATGTTTGCCAGTCAGCGTCAACAATGATGGCGAAACGTTCCACTGTTTGTCATCATCTGTGTGTACCGTCACCGTCTTGCGATTGCAGCGGATAACAAAACCCCGAACCAAGGCTCCACCCGGCCCTTCAAACGTCACACCGCTGCCGATCCTGATATCCTGTAAGGCAGCAGTTGTCTTCTGCTGATGCAAAAACTGCAATCGCTCAACGATGCGCCGGTTCAGATCCATAAGCGTTGCTTCATCCAGACTATCAATATCGATCTCTGTCATCCGCGCCTTCTTCAAAATGCAATGGGAAGCAATCTTCTGTCACAGACCGGATTATGGTAGATTGCAAGTCAGCGCGCAATTGCACAGTGAAATAGCACCGCCAACGGATATGCCCCGCTTACCAACCATTCTAGGTTTACGTAAAAGCATCGCATGAAGCCATGTTCTAGGTACTGGTGTCTTTTTACTGGCACAGCGAATTATCGACATCGCACCGATTATGAGCAAACGCCGGATATCACGCTGCCCCATTTTCGATGTGCGTCCCAAAATCTGCTTTCCACCACTCGAGTGTTGGCGCCGCACAAGTCCAAGCCATGCAGCAAAATCCCTACTGCGCCTAAAGACAGTTAGCGTAGGAGCGAATGCTTCAATGGCCATAGCCGTGATAGGCCCTAGACCGGGCATGGTCATCATACGCGATGAAGCGCCAGACCGTGCGGCTTCTTTCTTTAGGACAGCCTCGAGAGGTAGAATCTGCGTCGAAAATGTCTCAATCTGCTCGAGGTAGATGCGTGCCGTTTCCACTATCAGCCCATCTACTGTATCTTCTGCCTGGTCAATAAGTTGCCGGATGCTTGAAAGATTCCACAAGCCTTTTGGCGCGATAAGGCCGTGTTCAGCCAGATGTGCCCGTAAGGCATTTATCGTTTGGGTTCGTTGACGGACAAATAACTCGCGTGTCCGGAAGACCATTGCGCGTGCTTGCTGTTCAGGCGTTTTAGGTTCGACGAAGCGCATCGTTGGACGCGTTGCAGCCTCAGCGATAGCCTCCGCATCAGCAATGTCATTTTTCTGTCGCTTCACAAAGGGCTTTACATAGGCGGGTGGGACCAGCCGGATCTCATGACCAAACTCTCCGATCTCGCGTGCCCAGTAATGGGCCGTTGCACACGCTTCCATGGCAACGATGCAGGCTGGCAGCTTTGAAAAAAATGCTAAAAGTTGTCCGCGTGTTAGTTTTTTACGCAGAACAACGCTGCCGTCAACGCGTGCGCCATGAACCTGAAAAACCTGCTTTGCAAGATCCAGACCGATAATGCTAATCTCTTCCATGGATATCTCCTCTCAAGTGACGTTACCCAACATCACCTTGGCACATTGAGATGCCGTTGGCAGGGGGTATCCACACCATCACTTCTCAGCGGCAATCAACATCCGCACTATGCGGTCCTTCGCCATGCCGACGGCAACAAATGGTTTGGGCTGATCATGAATGTATTGCGGGACAAGCTGGGTCTTGAGGGCGATGGAGAGGTCGAGATCATCGACGTCAAATGCCATCCGGCAAAGGTCGATGACCTCAAGAGGTCGCCCGGCTTCAGACCAGCCTATCACATGAGCAAGGAGCACTGGCTCACCGCTGTCCTCGATGGATCCGTATCAAGTGAAGAGGTCTTCGTGCTTCTCGACGAGAGTTACGAACTGACGAAGTAGACAGACCAATGCGGCTTTAACAGCCCCTGTCAGAGCACGTCAGGTCCGCTCGATGCCCGCGAAGATTTGCAACACGTCTTTCTCATGAGACGTGGGTTTGTAAGGCGGGTTGCCGATCCCATGTGAGTTAGGCTGCGTGATCACGGCTTTCCAAAAACGCTCGTGATCGCCAGCCGTGAAATGCAGAAGCGCAACGCGGACGAAGGTGTCTCGGCTGGCCTGTTCGTCGCTCCGTCCCGGGCGTTGCTGGCCGACAATGCCGTACATCTTCGTACTATATAGTTTTCGTAATGTTCACAAGTTTGGCCGATGGTGCAATAGCCATAGCTTCTCCATATTGTCATGACCACGTGCTAGTTGAGGGTGGAACGCTAGAAAGTCTGCCTTGAGGCCGATTACGCTACGAAGCCGATGAGTATTAACGCTGCCTTATGACTTGATTTTTGAAGTCCGACGGCTGCTCTGCACCAATTGTTTGATTTAGCTGGTTTATCTTGTAACAAATTGGATTTTTCAAGTTTGATAAAGCCGTTCAATAATCTGGAAGTCTATATAGGCATTATTTTGGCGAAATTGATCTCGGCAAAATATTAGACAGGATGACCCTTTGAAGCACATAGGTCACGTGAGGTTTTTGAAATGTTTACTGAACCAGCCGACCTGCCAATTGAATGTCTTAGAGCCTGACTCATAATGTTTGAAATGAATTCAAAGGCTTAAAATGTAGCCCAGAATCGCCATCAACCCGGAGTTCAATAGGTTTAACACGCGTGAAAATGGTAGCATTAGGATAGCAAGCGCATAACTCATTGAAATAACTTAAATCATTTTGGAACAGGCTCTTAGGCGTGATCATTTCCCGCACCCTTCATTAAAGCCCTTCGGGAATCTCCCTGCTCTCAAACCGACAACATGCATTTACGAACGAAAGGACCATCATCATGACTGATAATGTAAAATCCCGTCGCTCTGCTTCTCTCAAGACACCAAGCGGTTTTTCAGAAGAAGCCGTGAAGGAAATTTCCGGCGGCATCACCGCTCTGCTCGCAGATGTGTTTGCCATTTATCTCAAGACCAAGAATTTCCATTGGCATATGTCTGGCGCGCATTTCCGCGATTATCACCTGCTGCTGGATGAACAGGGCGATCAGATTTTTGCCATCACCGACGATCTGGCAGAACGCGCCCGCAAGCTTGGTGGCAACACCCTGCGCTCCATCGGCGATATTTCGCGCCACCAGCGTATTCTCGATAATGATGCGGAGTTTGTGCATCCGCATGAAATGCTCGCCGAGCTGCGCGACGATAACAAGGCGCTTGTTGAAAGTATGCGGGTGCTGCACGAACTTTGCGACGAATATGGCGATGTGGCAACAGCAAGTCTGCTCGAAAACTGGATCGACGAAGGCGAACGCCGCGTCTGGTTCCTGTTTGAAACGCTGCGCGGTACCAACGGCTGATCGCAGGATCAGTCACACAAAAGAAGGGGCCATTGGCCCCTTTTTTCGTTTGTGCGCGAGGTGAAGCACAATCCCGCTCACCCTATACCCATGTATAGAGTAGCAAAAACTCAGGTGTATGGTTTTGCACTCATAGTACGGTTTCGTACCGCGCCACATCATCCCAAAATCCTCCCATATTCAACGCAGTTCAACGATTTTACGGGAGATTGATGATGTCACATTTCGCAACACCAGTTGATCACAAGCAGCCACGCCTTCCCCTCGACAAGTTCGCAAGCGAGACATCAATCAAGGTCTCGGCCCTGTTGTTGAATGCCGTAAAGCTTCTCGAAGAAGATGAGACAATCGCTATCGATCTGGTCAATCAGGCTTCAAGCCTGCTCGGCACACGCATGGTTGACAGCAATGATGTGGCGGATCGGATCGTTGTCGGCGGACTGGCGCCCTGGCAGATCAAGCGTGTGTGCCGCTTTATCGATGAGCGCATTTCCTACACGATTTCGCTTGATGAAATGGCGCGTCAGGTCAAACTGAGCACCAGCTATTTCTCGGCAGCCTTCAAGAACAGCTTCGGCGTTTCACCACATAATTATGTGATTAAGCGCCGTGTCGAATTTGCCAAGGACAAGATGCTCAACAGTAACGCGCCTCTCTGCGAAATCGCGCTTGATTGCGGCCTTTCCGATCAGGCTCACCTGTCGCGCGTATTCCGCCGGATCACCGGTACGACACCAAGCGCATGGCGCCGTTATCAGACACGTCCGAATATCGGGGCGAATGTCGGGGCAAATGTTAGGGCGAAACTTGCAGTCGCGGAAATCTACTGAGGTTTCACGCGTGAAAGTTTTCAGCCGATGCCGCAATGGCCTCCCTCAATGCGGCAATGAAAACCCGGACCTTCGGCAAAACCAGTCTGGTGGTCGGATAGACCGCCCAGATATTGAGCCTGACCAGACGCCCCTCCTTCACATCTTCACTCACATACCAAGTCGATAGAAGTGCAAGCCCACCGCCCGCAAGACAGGTGGCATAACAGCCCTCCATCGTGTTGGCGGAAAAGCGGGCGTTAAGACGAATGTGCTTTTCACCTTCGGGCGTCGAGAAAGTCCAGTGAGTTGCAGAGCCGAGCGGCAGGCAGTCATGCTCTGCAATCTCATCAGTCGCGTGCGGTATGCCGCGTCTGGCCAGATAGTCCGGGCTTGCAACGATGCAACGAGGATTGTCGCTGAGCTTCTGCGCAATCAGGCTGCTGTCGCGCAGCCGGGCAATGCGGATCGCGAGATCCGTCCCGCTCGCCACCAGATCGGGCAAGTGATCCGTGAGATCAAGCGCGATACGCAGTTCGGGATTCTGCTCAAGAAGTTGCGGCACAGACGGCGTGACATAGCGAAAGGCCAAAGGCGACGGGAACCGAAACACGCAAAAGACCTGCCGCACCTCTGGCTTCTGCCCGCAGCAGCGCTTTGGCTTCGGTTTCATATTCGATCATGGCGCGCGCAAAAGGCAGGAAGGTTTCACCTTCAGGTGTCAGCGAAAGCGAGCGTGTCGTGCGATGCAGCAGCCGGACACCGAGCATTGTTTCAAGAGCAGCGAGACGGCGTGTGGCAACCATTGGCTGGAGACCAAGCCTCCGGGCCGCTTCAGCCAGGCTTCCCGCATTGACTGCCGCCAAAAATACAACATCGTCATCTGTGTTCATTATATCGATTTTCGTTATACAGGCAGATCATTCAAGATCACTAAAACGAAAATCGATAAAAAGCTAGATAGTCAGGCACCGATCGCGATAGAGCGGCTCTCACTTCAAGGTGCCTTTGATAGCCGCCCTATCCAAAGTTTTTCACGCATCGTTCCGCCGGAAAGCGCCTCCCATTTTCCTCGGGATCAGCCATAAGAGGGCAGCAAAATGGACGATAAAAGCCAATCTTCAATGCAAGCCGGGCAAGCCAGCGCTGGTATCGGCAAAGGGGCTCTGTTCGCAATGGCCGTAGCCAGCGGCGTGGCGGTTGCAAATATCTATTACAATCAGCCAATGCTTGGGATCATCGAAGCCGATTTTCCAAACGATCCGATGACGAGCCTTATCCCGACCGCCACGCAGCTTGGCTATGCCGCTGGTTTGTTCTTCCTGCTACCGTTGGGGGATATCGTTCACCGGCGCAAGCTGATTATCGGCCAGTTCATCATTCTGGCAGTAGCGCTTGCCATTGCGGCTGTCGCACCATCGGCGCTGCCTCTGGTGATTGCATCGCTCATCGTGGGTGCAAGCTCGACAGTCGCACAGCAGATCGTGCCGTTTGCGGCGTCGCTTGCCGTGCCTGAAAAGCGCGGCGCGACCATCGGTACGGTGATGGCGGGCGTCCTTTCGGGCATTCTGTTCAGCCGTACGCTTTCCGGCTTTGTCGGTGAACATGCTGGCTGGCGCGAAATGTTCTGGATCGGCGTGCCGCTGGCGCTATTTGCCGGTTTGCTGATGTTTTTCGCGCTGCCGAACCATCGTTCAACATCGCATATGCGCTATCACACGGCGATCCGTTCGCTGGCTAAAATCTGGAAAACACACAGTGCCCTTCGCATTGCAGCACTGACGCAGGCAGCACTTTTTGCAGCCTTCACGGCCTTCTGGACTATTCTCGCGCTTTACCTGCAAACGCCTGAATTTGGCTTGGGCGCAGATGTGGCCGGTCTCTTCGGTATTGTGGGTGCAGTTGGTGTTTTTGCAGCGCCATTTGCAGGCCGGATTGCAGACCGCAAAGGTCCGCACTTTGTCGTGCTTATGGGCGCAATCTTCACGCTGGTTTCTTGGGTCATCTTCGGCCTCTGGTCGTCGCTTATCGCGCTGGTTATTGGTGTGATCGTGCTCGATTTCGGCATCCAGAGCGCTCTGGTTTCCAATCAGCACATCATCTATGCACTTGATCCGGAAGCAAGGAGCCGCCTCAATACCATCTTCATGACGGCCATGTTCCTTGGTGGAGCGGCGGGCGCTGCACTCTCGACGCTCGTATGGAAACATGGCGGCTGGCTTGATGTAAGCCTGCTGGGTGGTTTGCTCGCCATCGTAGCGCTGGCCATTCAGTTCGTCGCTTATCGTGTTCGCAGCTCGATTGCTGCCCAGCATTAGTAGGAGTATCACATAAGCAGACTCAACGTAGGAATTGTATGACGTTCGTTCGTGGGATTATTTTCAGTAATCTTGCTCAAATGAAGTTGCGACGACGTAATCATCTACGAACGCTTCTTCTGCTGACTACGTAGCCTTGGCGTGGGCTTGTGACGCATCTGCTATTATTGTTCGTATGTCATTCAAATGGCCGGTGAGCACAATCGGAACTTTGGATTTTTACTTCCACTTGCTGAATTGTCTTTTGAGCGTCGCACCGAACTCTATCAGGACATTCTCAAAATGCTATTTCCAGCTTTTGCGTATGCAGTCAGAGCGGAACCCAAGTATTTCATTCGGAGCATAGTCGATTACGAAAATTAGCATTTAGCAAAGACCTGCGTTGTACTCGTCGGTCATGCGGCCTTCGTGAAACACCGCATGACTGACATGTGTGTAGTGAAGGCATTTGGTCGCGCTTAGTATGCGTGAATGCCTGTATACTGAACTCAAACGTTCCTCAGTACCTACTCGATAGGAAGCGAAACGTTTGCCAACTGGTAAGGCGGCCGCAGCTTCGGGCCGCAAAATAGATTTAAGGGCGCTTTAATGCATGTTTATAACAGTGTTTTCATCCAGACATCTTGACGGTTGGCTATACAGTGATTGTTAATGGAATCGACCATAACTTCTGTTCTGACTTTCGCCACGACAGAGGCGTTCCTCCCTTTAGTGTCCTAAATGTGCGTGTAAAATGTGCCTGATCTGAGAAGCCGCAACGTGCGGCGATCTCTCCGATGGATAAGGATGTATTTTTGAGCAGATCCGTGGCAATTTCAATTTTGTGATCCATCATCCATTTATAAGGGGATCGTCCGGTCGAAACTTTAAAAGCGCGGGAAAAGTAGGAAATCGAAAGGCCACATTCTCTCGCAATTTCTGAAAGTGAAACGTCACCTGTTATATTCGCCGCCAATAAATCTTTTGCACGGCTGAGCTGTTGATGAGTCAAACCGCCTCTTCTGAACGCCGCAGATTGCTGCACATTCCCGTAAGTAGATAACAAATGAACGATCAAACCTGCGCCGAAGTAGTCCAGCATGAGCTGACTGGCCTGATGGCGCCCGTCGAAAAACGGAAGCATTGAGCTTACAATACCACTAACGACGGGATCATTCATGTTTTCGCCGGGAGCTATATTGAAATCGCGGAATCTTTGAGTACCAATCTCTTGTTCAAGTGTGATTAAAGCACGTCGCGATATATGGAAATTCACGCAATCAAAGCTGGATTGCAGGTCGGCAGACCATACACGCGAGTAGTCATACACGGTAAAACTTCCAGCTCCTGCCCCCCGAAAGCCTAGCTCTGAGCCGTCGACCCATAAGGCTCCCTGGTAATCACGAAGCTGCATGGATAAAAGAAAAGCATCCTCCTGAATATGTTCATCTGTCAAACCGTGACCGTCTGTACTTCTCGTCAGCCTGGTGGCTGAGAAAAGCTTTCCACTAAGTGCTGAAATGGACAGTTCCGGGACTGGTTGGGTTATAAGATAATCCATATCACTGTTGTTTGCTATTGTGCTTTTCGTCACGGTCTAATCTCCATTCAACTCCAATCTCAATGGTAATGATATTTTCCAAGAACTTGAATATTCTTGTTCGTAAATGTGAACAGACAAAAAAACGAGTGAGTGCATGTTCGAGTCCAAACGCTTTCCATTGTATTTACTTTGGAAAGTATAAATATCGCTGCCTTTTCGTGTTAGGGAGGCTGAGTTCTATGGTTCTTTCGCTTTGGTCAGAGGTTGATAAAGTGAGACCGCCTCCCTGCACATGCGCTAAAGTATTGGCAATCGCTAGTTTTATTTCCCTCGTCAGCTGATTGGCGGCATTTAAACCTAAACCGCTCCTATTGCGCACCGATGGGCGCGCATCATCCGATATTTTGACGATGAACTCATGATGACGCTGTTCTCCCAGTATTCTAAGTTTCTTTGTCATGGATGAGGCTTTCAAGCTGTCAAGGGTAGCGCTAATAATATTGACGAGTGCCTGGTGAAGCTGCTTTGGCTCGACGAATACGAGCCCTTCATCTAGTAGACTACAGTCGGTGATAATATCAAATTCAAGAAACTCATGTTCCAATTCCTCCAGGGCGCGTCCGACAGCCTTTTTGATATCTACCAGATCTGCGTCAAAACATTTCTCTTTCCCGACAGATTTGTAAACGGTAATAATGCCACCAGCTGAAAAGGCTGCTGACACTATTTTGTCCAGGGACTGCTTAGCTCGGTAAATCTGGGAATCGCCCTGATCCAGCCACCGTAAAGCAGCACTTGCATGAGCCACTATGGCGGTAAGCGAGTTATTAATCTCGATCGCTATCGATTTTGCAACTTCTGCCAGATCAGACGGATCAATATAACTTGGGTTAGCAACTGATACAGTTTTGTCGAGCACTGTCGCGTTCTCATCATAACCGGCTATTTTAACCTCTGCTGAGTTATAATGCTCGAAATCAATGACCCGGCCGAGGGTAATGCCAAACAATTCAAAAGCCCTTTTATCCGCAATAGAAAATACACTTTCTAATCCCCTTGAGCGGATGTACAAAGCGGCTTTCTTCGACTGCATCACTGTAACGGGCAGGCAAAGAATGTTCGCATCGCTTGCGTCATCATTTCCCTCGTAAGTTTGGTCAGATCGCAATACCTCCTTCACAATGCTAATCATAGCAAGATTGCATCCAACGTGAGGTTCCTGTCCGCTGCCTGTGTTTATAACCTTATCGGCTGCTGCGTAACCCTGCACAACCAAACCGCATTCATAATCACTTACCAGGACAACTTCCTGCGCCGATCCGAATTCAACAATAACTTCGAGTAATTTTGAAACGTGAAACCCTGAGCGAGCGCTAGATACTAATCCAGCACCGCCTGACCATTCTTGCTCGTTGCTCATCTCACTCACCTTAAGAGCATTGGGGATCAGCAACTAACGCTAACATACAGGTAAAAAGTCAATAAGCTGCAATATAGTGACAAATGATTGCAATCGTCACATACAAATTATCAGATTTTAGGACATTTATCTTCAAATTCTGAGATGGGCTACAACGCCAGACAATGTCGGCTATTCTCTCGAGTCGAACGTTTTACGTAAGCTTAAACCGAAAAGTCGCGCTTCAGCATGACCTCACAGTGTGAAGTTTATGATCATTTGTCAAAATAAAGCCGGATCGTTCAATCCTGAGAAGACGTCTCCTCTTAATCTCCAGTCATCAGGCAGGGCTTGAAGCCAATGCAGTGTCTGCAATGGAGACCGTTATGACAAATGAATTCAATCCTTCCCTCAACCGTCGTCAGGCATTGATAGCCGGTGCAGGGCTGACATTAGTCGCTGCAGTACCCGCTTTAGCGACGGAGCGTAAAACCACCACCAATATCCCTCAAGGAGCAAGTATCATGGCCGAAGAATTCGTCACGACCAAAGACGGCGTCGAAATTTTCTTTAAGGATTGGGGTCCTCGTGACGCGCAGGTAATTGTTTTCCACCACGGCTGGCCCCTATCGGCGGATGACTGGGATACGCAGATGCTGTATTTCCTGAATAAGGGATATCGTGTCGTAGCGCATGACCGCCGCGGACATGGCCGATCGTCGCAAGTGAGCGGCGGGCACGACATGGACCATTATGCCGCTGATGCTTCTGCCGTTGTTGAGCATCTTGATCTGCGCGATGCAATCCACATTGGTCATTCCACAGGCGGCGGCGAAGTTGCGCGGTATGTCGCCCGATATGGACAGCCACAGGGCCGCGTCGCTAAGGCAATCCTGGTCAGCTCAGTCCCGCCTTTGATGCTTAAAACTGCTGCAAATCCTGATGGCACACCGATCGAGGTGTTTAATGGCTATCGTGAAGCGCTTGCCGCCAATCGTGCACAGTTTTACCGCGACGTTGCTTCCGGTCCGTTTTATGGTTTCAACCGTCCAGATGCAAAGGTTTCCCAAGGAGTGATCGATAACTGGTGGCGCCAGGGTATGATGGGCGGCGCCAAGCCGCATTATGACGGCATTAAAGCATTCTCTGAAACCGATCAGACGCAGGATCTGAAGGATATCAAAGTTCCTACGCTCGTCACACAGGGAAGCGACGACCAGATTGTCCCTTACAAGGATGCGGCGTTGCTCCAGCATAAGCTCATCAAGGGAAGCATACTTAAGATCTATGAAGGATATCCTCACGGCATGCTGACGACACATGCGGATGTTATCAATCCCGACCTTCTGGCATTTATCAAGGGTTGATTGTAGCCGGTTAGAACTATGTCGCATAATGCGGGGGCTCACGCTCCCGCATTATGCGTTTTTGCTATGACCAATATAGTCTTTCTTTCAGAAACAGACCGTGTGACCTCCTGAGCTGCGCTGCCTGATTATTCTTTTGAACAGACAGTCGTGAGTGCCCAGCAGATGGCAACTTCTCGCTGTCAATAAGATCCCATCACGCACCAATAGACGAACTTTCTATAAAAGCTATAATGTGACCCGAAAACTTAGCTGGAGTACTATTATAACGCATTCTAAGTTATAAAATAAATAAGTTTCAGAACAATATTCTGATCAGGTCATACGAGTAGTTCCATTACTCGCGCCCAATTCTATGGTCTGCATAACCTACACCTAAGTGCAGTTTCTGACTTTTTGATTATAATGTAACTTTCAACCATAACCTCAATAGCCCCCAACGAGGTTTGACCAGAGGTAAGTGTATCGACCCAGTTTCTCCCCTTTCTGGGCTTCCCCTCCCCACTTATCTCACCAGGCCATCTTCTTGATGCAAGAATATGGTCTTTTTTATCGCAATAAAGAAACAGTTACAAATTGATCTATGTACTAATATTTTAGTATTTATTATACATTTCAAATATAGATAAATTCAAGATCAATATTATTGTTCAATTATGCTTTCATGGTATTTGCTATTCTAGTCTCACAGTGAAACACTCACTGCAATTAATTTAAACGGAGAGCTACCATGAAAAACGTACTTGTTTCCGCAGCCATCCTTCTGGCCACCATGGGTTACGCTTATGCTGAAAGCCCTTACGAAGGCGAACCTGCTAATCAGGCAAGGGAAGACAAAGCATTCGATCTACCGGACACACGGGATGCCCTGAAGAACAATGTGTCCGATCAGTCTTCGGTCACCAAAAGCGCAAATGCCACCAAAAAGCCGGTTGTTTACCAGGATGGCTCCGCCCGAGATTTCGATGACGAATTTGGCAACACCGACGCCAAATAACAAAAGAATTCATCTCAGAAGGGTGGCAGTCGTCTAGGCGACTCCCACCCTTTGTGCTGTTCTGAGCCTACTACAGTCGTAAAACCTCTATCATTACCACAAGTTTCCATCACAATTATCCAGTCATTCGCAACGTGCAAATTCAAGCTGCAACACTAAAGCTCACAACCCATATTTCACGTGATAATCGCAATCAACAAATGGCAAAAAAATCAACTCACCCTTGCCCGAATTCGATGAATACCAACACCAGGCTATCGCTTACGGCTTATATATACCTCCCGGTTAGTAAGGTAGAATTCCGATCAATTCAGATTAATATCCGATGCATTCCTTTTACTTTTGCTGTAGTTACAGAGATGTCTGGCGCCAGAGAAGGCTGTACACCTTGACCTTCAATCAGCCATTGAAGTGATCGACATATGACAAATGAAGTTCACATTGCCAGATGACAAAAACCGCCTATTCCTATCCGGAAAGGCGGCTTATTTCGATGTCATTTTAGTCACCGACCGTCTTTAGCGCATCCTGTTTATTCGCCAAGGCAAGTAGCCAGACTTGCTTACTTCGCCTGACGTAGCAGTGGGAGTAGCATGATCGATATGATGGCTCCGTACATCATGAATGTAAAGCAATCACCATAGGAAATAATGGTTGCCTGCGTAGTCACGAGTTGATCAACAGTAAGCAGGCCGCTTTGCATGTTTACGTTTATCGCATCGCTGTTCAACTGAACTCCACGCTCGAGTGGGGTTATGTGACCAACAAGCGCTGAACGGGCTAACTGTGTGTTATAAAATAGAACATAACCAACAACAGAGATACCAACAGATGAACCGATGTTGCGCATCAGATTGTAAAACGCTGTTCCCTGTGTTCGCAACTCTGGCGCCAGTGTGGCGAAGATCACTGTCGAAAGCGGTACAAAAACGAACCCAAAGCCAAAGCCTTGGATAATACCCGTGCGAATAAGCATTGCCTGTGTCACCGAAGGGGTAAACAACGACATTTCATAAAGAGCGTAGGCGGTCAGTGCAAATCCGAACGCTAGCAGATATCGGCTTTTCACATATGCTATAAGCCTGCCGACGAGCAACATTGCAACCATGGTACCTAAGCCGCGAGGCGCCAGAATTAAGCCAGCTGTCATAGTCGGGTAGTTCATCAGATTTTCGAGATATGGCGTTAGCAGTGAAAGCGTTGCAAGCAAGACAGCACCAACGACGAACGCAAGAATACTGCCAACCACAAAGTTTCGATCACTAAATAGCCGCCGATCGACAAAACTATCACTTTTAAAGGCGGTATGAACGACAAAAATCCATAGCCCGGTAATAAACAGTGCGAACTCGAACATGATTTCACGGGAGGAAAACCAGTCGAGCTGCTCGCCCCGATCGAGAAAAATCTGCAAAGCAGCAACAGCTATCCCGAGGCTGGCAAAGCCGAGCCAGTCGAGCCTTTTGTCTTCACGAGGTGAATCTGGGAGGACCGCCAACGCCAGTATCAGAGCGAGTGCTCCAACAGGAACGTTGACATAGAAAACCCACCGCCAGTTATAGTTCTCAGTGAGCCAGCCGCCGAGTGTAGGCCCAAGAATTGGTCCAAGCATTACGCCCAGCCCAAAAATGGCCATTGCCTGCCCTCGTTTGCTTTCAGGGTACGTGTCAAGTAATGTCGCTTGAGCCAATGGCACCAGTGGTGCACCAAAAATCCCTTGTAACAGCCGAAACAATACGATTTCACCAAGACTCGTTGCAGTGCCACAAAGCATTGAAGCGGCCACAAACCCACCGATAGACAACATGAAGAGTTTACGGCGGCCAAACCATGATTCTAAAATACTGGTCGCCGGCGTCATAATCGCGGCCGCAACAATGTATGACGTTAGCACCCAGTTAATCTGGCTGCTAGTGGCGGAAAGGGAGCCTTGCATATGTGGCAAAGCCACATTCGCAATCGTCGTATCAAGCGCCTGCATTAATGTAGCAATAATCACGCAAGCAGTAATTGCTACGATATTAGTGCGTTGGACCTTGCCCGTAAGCGACAAATTCGGCGTCATAGGTTTGCCACCGCTTTGATGTCACTCCAAAGTGTCTTGAATGATCGATGATAGTTTGTCTGTATGTTGACGGTAGTACTCGCTCCTACCCGTAGTTCCGGAGCGTCTCTCAGATTATCAACGGTTATACGTACCGGAATCCTCTGGACAACCTTAATCCAGTTCCCACTGGCATTTTGAGCCGGTAGCAGAGAAAAAACTGTACCACTGGCGGGTGCTATACTTGAAACTACGCCCGTGAAAATGCGCCCTGGATAGTTATCAACATCTACAGTGACGGCATCACCTTTTGCAACATGAACGAGATCCGTCTCCTTAAGATTAGCTGTAATCCAGATATCTTTAGATACAAGCATAAAAGCGGGCTGCCCTTCAGTCAAAAACGAGCCGGCCTGAATATTATCGACCTGCGTGACAATACCCGAAAAGGGAGCTTTGACCTCGGTGAGCTTTAAGTTTCGTTCGGCCAACTCAAGATTTGCTTCGCTTTGAAGGTAGCTCGCTCTGCTTTCGACGGGGCTATCGACGTCTCCACCGAGGGATGCCAGAGTTGAAAGAGCAGAGTCCTGGGCCGCTGTCAGCTGATCGCGTGAAACTTTAAGATTTCGGGTGGCCTCATCCACCGCCTGCTGGGTACCAACTGAACTACGCAGAAGTGCCTGCGCCCGCGCCAGTACGCTTTCGGCGTAAGTGACGTCTGCTTGCGCCTGAGATACAGCAGCATTATTCTGTTTATAGGTAATCAGCAGAGCATTCAGCTCGTCTTTGGTATTCTGAAGTTGGGCTCTCGCTTGATTGACCGATATTAAATAAGGTTGAGGATCAATTCTAAAAAGCACATCCCCAAGTGAGACATATTGATTGTCTTTTACGTCAACTGTTACAATCTTGCCGGGCACCGATGAATTTACAGCGACATTTCGCCCGCTGATATAGGCATCATCCTCACTAATCACGCTGCCGCCCGACATGTAAAGCCAGGCTCCAATGCCCGCTACAGCCACAGGCCCAAACCAGAGGACTCCAGATCGAAGCCAGGTTTTAATGTCACTCATTTGTTTTCCAGTGCTCAACAATTGTACAGTCCGGGCGACCGCATCAACGATCACTCAAATACATGGCAAAGAGAATTGAATCAGTGTGAGCTATGGTGTTCGACCACGACCATATGATCCACGTTCCCATCAGTAACCGATATCCAGCACCGGCGCGCACGAGATGGCCTGACGAGTTTTCGTATGTCCGTTCTCATGTGTTCCTCAAGATGAGAAAACTGGGGTACTCTGACCTCTCGAATGTCTGATAGATCAGAGACATCGATGACGCTCAAATCGTGCATCAGCATTGCATCGCTTTTGCTTTCACAACGGTTTCTTGCATCGCTTAGCAACTGAGAAAATGAAGACTGATCCACGCCATCCGCCTTATTTACGAGCGCGATCATCGGATCGAGCAAAATGGTCTCAATATTAAAATGCTCGGTCATTGCTTACTCCTGAAGCCTTTTAATTTTGCCGAAACGAAAGCATGAGTCCGGCCTTTGAGACGGAATTAGATAATGGAATCAATCTATTGGCATTGCTTCGTTGTCGAAAGTTATAACCCGATGGCTTGGGGCAGAGCTACTTACACCTAAGTATGTGTCGCTTAAACATCGAGATAGATTCAGCAAGGCTTCAAAGTACGTATGTTGCTGTGACACGCCATAGATTGTCAAAGAGAAGTCTTTATAGGACTGCTACGACAATCTGAGCCACGTGTACGTCTCAAAATATTGTGCGGTCAAAACTGACGGCACAATCGTAAACAGCTGCCAGTCGTGAACGCCTGCGAAAAATGGTGGCAATCTCACAATATAAGGAAAACTCTGTGCGCTCACTTCTACACGCAATCATTCCCGCAGCACTACTCGTATCCGCTCCGGCCTTTGCAGCTACTAAACACCTTGAAGTTGGCAGGCTCGAGTGCAACCTTTCGGGTAATTTCGGTGCAATTCTCGCTTCTAAAGAAACAACGTCATGCGTGTTTTCTCCATCTGCTCCTGGCAAAACCGTCAAATATACCGGAACAATTACTGAGTTTGGTCTCGACATTGGTCAGATCAAAGCAGCCAGGTTGGTCTGGCTCGTAGATGCTGTCAGCGAACAGCCATCCTACGACCTCGCAGGCACGTATATGGGTGTTGAGGCCGACGCTTCTTTTGGCCTTGGAGCAGGTGCTTATATTTTAACAAGCTCGCAAAATGCGCTCTCGCTTCAGCCTGTCGCTATCGATGGAGAAGAAGGTCTCAACGCTGCAGTGGGTGTCGTTAAGTTCGATCTGAAACCCGCTAGCTGAGCACCGCCACCCCAACAAAAAAGGTCGGCGTTGTTTTAACGCCGACCTTTTTTGTTCTCTGAAAAGACCTGTATTTATTATTAGAAATACCGATCAGATCTTGCAATCTATAAGCTCTAACACTTTGTGCAGTCGCTCGCTTTTTCACACTTGTCTGGCTTAACGTCTCAATCACGATGGCAAAACCGGATTAAATGAGAGCTGTTACAACCGTCACGATAAAGAATGAGGCTGCGAGAAGAAGGGAGGAGCTTAGGCCCATTCGGCCATATATGAATGCTCCTGCACAAGATCCGGCAACAAAACAGATCCAGACACTCACATTGGCCGATGCCGTTATTGCCTGAGATCTGTCATTGCGAAGCCGTGCCAGTGACTGACCTAAGTTAAACAGCGAGCCTGTGATGAAACCTCGCCCCATATCAGCTCCGCTTATTGTCTGATGTAGGCTGTTCTGAATACCCATCGCGAACGCGACCGCAACAAGAGCCAGATAACCCTGCCCAACGATGGCAAGACAATACGATAAAAGAAGGATAAGCGCTTCGGCCATGGAAACGGCAAGCAACAAACGTTCTCTCGCGTGATCTGCGATGCGTGTACCTGAAAATACACCGGAAACGAAAGCTGATATGATGCAAAGTATCGCCAGCGCAGCAGACATATCAAAGTTGGATAGTGCCATTCCAAGATGGGTGCTGTTTCCACTCATGAATGAGACATAGAGATGATTTAACTCTACGTAGCCAACAACATCTAAAAACCCAGCCAAAAAGGTCAATGTAGCCGCAAAAATAAAGGCACTTTTCGGCTTTGCGGTTAGCCCGTAAAGCTTAGCTGATCGCGCCATAGTCTAACCAATCAAACAACGGTGAAAAGCATGAATGCCCGCAATCATGGATCGATTGCGGGCCTCTTGTGGCGTATCAGCGAAGCAGTGGATTTTGTCCCGTCGGAATCTTTTGAATTTCTTCACTGGTAAGGTTCGTGTGGGCTGTCACAGCCTGTTCTGGCAATGCCCGCAACCACTGGTTCAGAGAAATTTCCTGAAATTCTGGTGCAACGAACAGTTCCAGAAATACCAGATCTTCATCACCGGTGTTTTCGATATAATGGCCCGCCATATTTGAAACGAAACCGACATCATTGGCATTAAAGTCCATCGTGCGCGCGGCTTCCTGACCAGGAAATACAGTCATGCGCCCCTTTCCGCTCAGCCAATACTGCCATTCGCTGCCGTTTGGATGCCAATGCATTTCGCGGATGCACCCCGGTTTAACTGTAACAATCGCAGAGGCTATTTTTTGCGAGGCAGGGAAGTTGCGCGAGTCGATGATCTTTACATTACCAGCATCACTCTCGCGTGTTGGCTGCATCTGGCTCGCTTTGAAGGTATAGGAAAGCTTTGGCTTCTTCGCAAAACGCGCAGCGTCCTCTATCTCGTCTTCAAGAGACTTCCTGGGCTCTTCGCTAGCGAAAATATACAAAGGCTCGCCTTTTGGAAGCTTCGCAATCGCGTCTGCATCAAGCCGGAAGTTCTGTTGCAAGATTTCCGGTGGGGTATGTTTAAGCCAATCCGAAAGAAGAAGCGTGCTTTCTTCAGAAAAGTTGCCCTGATTAAAGACGAGGAGGAATTCACAACCTTCATCACCAAGGGCCTGGATAGAATGTGGTGCTCCCGCAGGGAAAAGCCACAGATCACCCGCGGAGACATCATCGATAAACATTTCACCTTCCGGAGTGAAGACGGTCACCCTCGCCTTGCCCGTCAGCATCAGTGCCCACTCGTCAGCAAGATGCCAGTGCAGCTCACGAAAACTGCCTTTGGTAAGACGCATATTGACGCCAGCAATTTCGTCGGAAGCTGGTAATTCGCGAGATGTCACCTGATGCGTCCATCCACCTTCCTGAACGCGGCGATGCGTCAGATCGAAAGAATACCAGAACGGTTCAACAACACCGTGATCTGTGGGTGGTGGAACATCCGCATTGGGATTCAGTTTCACAAGCCCCACATTGCTCGGCCCGAAATTTGATGATGAAGCGTCACGCTCTGCCTTGTACGTTTCGGCAGCCAGTCCAGCGAATTCTGAATCTGGATCAATTGGTGTCTTGGTCGACATGGAAGAGCCTTTCCTGATGTACCACTTTTAAGTTTGGTGTTTCGGTTTCGGCTCTATTGATATTCCAGGAAATTGACACGATGAACTATACGTATGTATTAAATACACTACCAATCGAGATGTTTGTCCATATTGAAAAGTAAATATAAGTAGGATTCTTCAAGACTATAATATGAATCTATGCAACGCAAAACGTGAAAGAAACAATAGGTTCAATTTAAAATGGCGATGCGATTTAAGATAGGTGATTTGGTTAGATGGAACTCGGAAGCGGGGTTTGTTACAGGGAAAATTATTAGAATTCACTGTAAGGACTTCATTTTCAAAGGACATACCCATCAAGCGTCTGAGGCTTTCCCGCAGTATGAAATTAAAAGTATGAAAACTAAACATATTGCGGCTCATAAGGACGCAGCCCTTAGCATGATTTCGGAAGAACGATGACGCATCCATTCTTTACAATAGGACACTCCGACAGAAGCACCGAACAATTCTTTTCCCTGCTCATGAAGAATAGTATCGGTATGATTGCTGATGTAAGAAAAATTCCTGCTTCACGAAAAAACCCACAGTTCAATGAAGATAATTTATCCGGCACAGCCACCAAACTTGGTATCAGATATAAACATTTTTCGGGGCTTGGCGGTTTGAGACCCCATCAGAACATTCCAGAAGATGCCAATAATTTTTGGGAAAACAAGAGTTTCCATAATTATGCTGATTATGCGCTGTCGAATGACTTTCGCGTTAGCCTGAATCACCTTATTAAATGTGGTATGGATTGCTCTGTCGCTATCATGTGTGCTGAAGCCGTGTGGTGGCGCTGTCACAGGCGCATAATCGCAGATTATCTAATTGCACACGGAGAGGTTGTTTTTCATATCATTACTGACAGAAATCCTGAAATTGCCCATCTGACAAAAAATGCATCCATTCAACCAGACGGTACGGTCATTTATCCCGCTGTCGGGATTAGTTATCGTTGTATAAAATGACTTATTCCACCGCCTTTTCGCTGCATTCAGTTTATCATCGTTTCACATTATATCCATTTTGAAGACACACTGTTCACAAATGAAAACTTTTCTCTGACGCCACATGCACGTTAGCTCGAATCTCAATCTCAATCTCAATTTTGTACCCATAAAAGTACGGTGGGGCATCTAATATGCGAGAGGGCAGATTCTGAATGGCAGCAATTCAGTCAGCAAAAGATTCCTTTGGCTGCGATAAGTCTTACCTCTCGGTGGACAAAAGCTTTCAGATCAACTCACTTAAATTGCATCTTAAACGAGGCCAGAACTCGCTTTCACATCGGGTCAGAAGCGTAGCCTCATCCAACGACCACCTGATTGGTGTGTCACTCTCTGACAATCATTACCGTACAATTAGCCACCCCAGCCATACCGAGACACACAGGTTCAACGCCGGGGACATTTATCTACGCACACTGGACAGCGATTACTCGGCCGAACTGACTGGAAGCTTCGATTTTCTTCTCATTGAAGTTAACGCTCACGCTTTGGCACAAATGAGCCACGATACAGGTATGGAAAACGTCAGCGGACTGAGACGTTCGATAGCAACCGCGGATCCGGTTTTAGGAGGGCTGGCAGCTGTTATATCGCTTAATACCTCTAATGAACTTCTGATCGAAAGCACCTCACTTGCGATTGCAAATCATATTTGCACAACATATGGGATCGACAAACAAAGGAAGCTATTGAAAAATGGTGCGCTTTCACTCTGCGCTCAGCGCATTGCTCTCGATTTCATTGCAACACACTTATCGCGAAATATCACGATCGGCGAAATTGCAAAAGAATGTTCACTTTCAACCTCTGCCTTCACAAGGTCTTTCACTGCGACGTTCGGCAAGTCGCCATACCAATGGATCACAGACGCAAGGCTCGATCTGGCATGTGAGCTGATGATCTCCTCACCTCTTAGCATCTCTAAAATCGCGACACGTTGCGGCTTTCATGATAATTCCCATTTCGGTCGCGTATTTCTTCACCGTTTCGGAATGAGACCTGGCGCCTGGAGACAATCGAACGAATGTTGACAGAGAGCCCAATCAGCCTTAGCTGATCAAAGCCAGTCTCGACTTCAGTTCATCATAGACCGCCTGCTGTTCATCAATCTGCTGATTAATTATTTCATCATCGTCTGCGCCGTTTAACGCGGCAGCCTTCTCCGTAAGCACTCGCAAATTCTCGGCTACGATTGCTATTCTATTCTCAATTTCGCTTCGCGACAATTCCATAGTCGGCCTCACCATCTCTAAACAATACTTAGTCAGTATACTCCCAAAAGTGTGGAATCTTGTAAAATCCCATCCTCTTCAAAAAAATTGGTTCAGCATAACCAAGCGAAATGACCGAAGATGGTTGACCAACCGTTTTTGTATATAAATCCCGTATTTTGAATATTCTTGCTCGATAATATCATCAATAGCCGAATTGCCTTTGACAGCATCTTGAATACCGATCCATCGCTAATTGAAGAGAATGAATTGGTGGATGTCTGATGACAATTGCGCTTCGCAATACGAAAATTTTTGGCCGTGTTGGCGAGCTGAAAATTCTAAAAGACGCTTATGACCGCGTTTCGCAAATAGGTTTCGGGGAGATCGTTTTCATCGGCGCACCATCAGGCTATCGGAAAACGACCCTCGTCAATGCTTTCATATCAGAAAACAGCGTCTATCATACTGTAGGGAAAGCTGACGAAGCTCTGCGAGGCGTCCCATACAGCGCAATCCTGAAAGCATTATTCGATTTCGTTTCACCGGGAACTATCAGTGATCTGACAACACTGCGCGACGATAGCAGTGTAACCTCGCCGGCGCGTGCACGCGATCGATTTGCCAGTGCGATTCAGTCGCATGCACGACCCACCAATCCGCTCGTGCTTTTCATAGATGATCTGCAATGGCTCGATGAAAGTTCACCACAACTCATACGGTCTTTCTCTGAAGGCTGCTTCCGGGAAATCCTCGTAATAGGGACTTACCGATCTGACACGACATCAGATTTCCATTAGAATGGGCTTGCCAGAATTCTCGATGAAACTCTGGTGGTAGACAAAAAGCCGGTGTGCATCCTAAGCTGATGAAACTCACCGCACTTCTGACATGCGCGATAGGGTGAACGTAAGTAGTAAGTAAATGTTCTGGTTGTCACCGCGACGAAAAAGTTCGTTGGTCACATAGAATAGTGGCAATTGAAACTAACATAGTTAAGATATTTGTTTGTCAAAAATACAGTTAGTGACATATAGCTTACGAGCTAATGGCATTTTCAATGCTGTTTAACAACTTGATCAAATCGACCGGCTTGCCCAGAAATGCGAAAGCGCCGCCTTCCATGGCCGCATTGCGGGTACGGTCGTCGTCAAAGGATGTCATGAAGATCATCGGCGGATGGGCCGTCTGTGTGTTCAGTTCGGCTTGAAGCTCGATCCCACTTAATCCCGGCATTTTCACATCAACCAGCATACAATCGATGTCCGATTGTGCTTCATAGGCGAGATATTCTTCGGCTGATGCGAAAAGACGGCTTTCATAACCGCAGGATTTGACGAGATCATCGAGAGCTTCACGGATACCCTGATCGTCATCAACAATGGCTATGGTATGAATTTGTGCTGCAGACAATACATTGGACCTTAAATCGCTATACCCTGATCTCGCACCCCGAGAATCGTTTTTTATTCAGAGATGCACTCGAAACTCTTTATGCGCTCTGGCAAAGCACAAATATACCATACTTAGATACAGTTCACTTTGTCGTTTCGCTGAGGAACTCGGCCTTGCGAACCAGGTCGGCAAGAGAACGCACATCCATCTTGCGCATGACATTGCCGCGATGAAGCTTCACCGTCACTTCGCTGATGCCAAGATCAAAGGCGATCTGCTTGTTCATTTTGCCAGTGACAACGGCATCCATCACTTCCCGCTCGCGTGGGGTCAATGTCTGCACCAGTTCGACGACAGCCTGATTTTGCGCTGCCTCCTGCCTGCGCACGCTATCGCGCTGCACAGCCGAACTCACTGCATCGAGCACATCCTGTTCCTTGAACGGCTTGGTGAGGAAGTCGACCGCGCCAGCCTTCATAGCACGTACCGTCATTGGAATATCGCCAAAGCCCGTCATGAAAACCACGGGAAGGCGAATGCCTGATTTTTCAAGCTGGCTCTGGAAATCAAGGCCGCTGATACCCGGCAAACGAACGTCGAGTAGAATGCAGCCGGGTCTTTCCATTCGTGATTGATCCGGGAATTTGGTCATGAAGGCTGCGGCTGTTTCAAATGCTTCCGCATCAAACTGCATTGATAAAAACAGATCGGCCAGCGATTCCCGCATCGACGGATCGTCGTCGATGATGAAGACCACCGGCTTGTCGTTTGGTTGCTTTTGGGACTTGCGCATCTCAGGCATCCTGCACTTCCCAATTGATCGGCAGGCGCATTTCAAATTCTGCGCCACCTGTTTCGTGGTTGGTCCCGGTCAGGGTTCCACCGCTTGCTTCAACCGTGCTGCGGCAGATCGAAAGCCCCATGCCCATACCGGAAGCCTTGGTTGTATGAAACGGCATGAACAGCCGCTTGAGCGTATCCTGATCTATTCCCGGTCCGCTGTCACGAATGCTGATTACTGCATGGTCGTTGTCGGTACGTCCGATCGTGATCACAATCGAACGCGAACGGATTTTTGATGCCTCCATCGCTTGAATGGCGTTGGTCACAAGATTGATAATCACTTGTTGAAGCTCAATCCGCACGCCCTCAATCACGGGCGAACGCCAGTTCTGTGCCATGCGTACCTGCGTGCTGCTGCGTTGCAGCTCATGTTCCATGAGCGCAATGGTTTCGCGAACCAACATGGTGAGATCAATGGATTCCACCCGCCGCTTGGCCTGGCTCAGCATATTGCGCGTGTTCTGGATTATCTCGCTTGCGCGGTCACTGTCGCGAATGATCCGTTCCGCAGAGCGTCGCACGGCGGTCAGGTCCGGTGGGTCGCGGTCGAGCCAGCGCAGCACTGTCTGCGCATTGAGCATGATGGCGCCAAGCGGCTGGTTGAGTTCGTGGGCAAGCGAGGCAGACAAGGCACCTACGGTTGCGGCCCGCGAGGCTTTGGTCAGTTCAGCCTGTGCTTCCACCAGCACTTTTTGCGCCAATTCGCGCTGAGTAATATCGACCATGCTCAGCACAACACGGTTGAAAGCAGCAGGATCACTTGGAAAGCTGATGCTCAGCAATACTAGTCGTTCTTCACCAGTACTTGTACGGAACTCGACCTTGTTCTCAAAATAGCGCTGTTCATCGAGCAGCGCTTGCAACACATGCACGAATTGGTCATCGCGTGGAACGAAGAGACTGCCAAGTCGATGCGCCTGCCCCAGATCACCCCCTAAAAGTTCATAGGCTGCTTCATTGGCCGCGACCGTATCGGTCATGCCAATACATTTCTGCACGAAATCCGGATGCGTGCGGGCATAGTCTTCGATGTCAGTGATGCCTTGCGCCTTCAACTGAATCAGATGCTTGCGAAGCCGCGAATAATCGCGCTCGCAAAGGGCAACGCGCGTGCGATCAAAAATTGAGCGATAACGCGCTTCGCTATCTTTGAGCGCACCATGCGAGAAAAGCAATTGTTGTCGCGCCATTTTGTTTCTCAGGATAAGAACTGCCGTGATCACAATTGCAGCGACCGCAACACCGAGACGGATGGTTGTTTGAAAGTCCGGGTCTGGGCCATGGGTCGCATAATAGGATGCAATTGTGAGGACGAGGCAGCCAATGCTACTTAACACGATTCCGGTGCGCCCTGTTAGTTCGGCTGCCAACAGCAACGCGATGGCGTAGAGAACAGCAACAGCGCCTTCAATATCGGTGAAGGTGTCGACATAAAAGACAGCAAACGCCAAAGCGATCGCGAAAAGACCTGCGACCAGATTAATCCCTTGCTTATGCAAACCCTCTGCATCTTTAGACATCGTTTGTCGTTCCCCAGATTCGACTGCGCGAAACCATAGAGCAATTTAAGTGGTTGCGAACCTATACCTAGGTTTGGGTCCCAACTCTGCTCACCAATAGACCTAAGTATCGGAACAATATCCGTTCATCTGATTGCGCTGCCTTGCTGCGCTGCCTAACCTTGGAGCGCATTGAAGCTGCAAAGGAGTTCGATCATGCCCGGCGATAATCCCTCACACGCACTCGCTGCAGGCACTGCTGCGCCTGCATTCACTTTACCTGCAACGGCAGATCAGACGGTATCGCTTAGCGATCTGCGTGGCGCTCCGGTGATACTCGCATTTTACCCGGCCGACTGGAGTCCGGTCTGCAGCGATCAGATGGGACTTTATAACGAAATTCTTCCGGAGTTTCACCATGCGAAGGCGCAGCTGCTCGGCATATCGGTAGATGGTGTGTGGTGCCATGCCGCCTTTGAAGCAGAGCGCAAATTGCATTTCCCGCTTCTCGCAGATTTTGAACCCAAGGGTGAAGTCGCCCGGAGCTATGGCGTCTATCGCCAGAAGGATGGCGTGGCAGAGCGTGCACTATTCGTCATTGATGCTGATGGCATTATCCGATGGAGCTATGTTTCTCCGCTGGGCATCAACCCTGGAGCCGATGGCATTCTTGAAGCACTCGACATGATTAGGGCCAAACCAACCACTAAGGAGATGCAATCATGAGCAAGTTGAATATTCCTGTCAGTAAACAGGATCACATTCAGGGATATGAAACAGCCGCTGTAACACTTGTCGAATATGGCGACTATGAATGCCCATATTGCGGCGAAGCTTATTACGTTCTGAAAGCAGTGCAGCAGGCAATGGGTGAGGATTTACGCTTCGTGTTTCGTAATTTCCCGCTTGCCGAAATGCATCCGCATGCGCTTCACGCGGCGGAATTTGCTGAAATGGCCGCTACACAAGGCCTGTTCTGGCAAGCCCATGATCTTCTCTACAAAAACCAAAGCGCGCTAACCGATCATGATCTTCGCGAATATGCGACAGCTCTCGGCATAGCGCCAGCAACCCTCGCAACCGCTTTCGACGGCCGTTTTCAGGAGCGCATTGAAACAGATTTTCGCGGTGGATTGCGAAGCGGCGTCAATGGTACTCCCACGCTTTTCATCAACGGCACGCGATATGATGGTGCGCGAGATTTAGAAAGTCTGAGAGCATACATGAGTGAAGTGAGATAAATAACTGATCTAATTTGCTTGAACTCAAAATACTGGCAAGAAGTGTGATAGAGGAACTGAGTTAATCTATCGCGCACCGTTTCATAAAGAATGAGATCTTCGGTCTTGACTCGTTCGGCGTCCAGCCGCAGTGAGACGCAGTCGTCAGTAAAATGCGCGCTTTTGATCACACGGTGTCAACCTTGGAAAAGGTAAGGGTTTGTTAGAAACGCGCCACGGATTCACTGGCGCGGGCCAGCGGTGGTAACAGTAAGTGGGGCACATTTGTTGGCATTCTGATATTTCTGATTCAAAGTCAAGAAACTGCCCCGCGCAGAATATTGCTTTCCGTTTTCCAGATTTCCGGTCAAGATTCTTCGCTCGACCAATTCGGACGACTGGAATGAGGCGCGAGGCGGTCGGTCCAGCTTCGACGGTCGCAGTAGATTTTAGCTTCCCGTGTCATTGCCCGTCCAGATATTGTTCATGCAATACAGGAAGTGTTCGAGCAGGAGATGTTTCTGTGCAATAAGTGCCCCAAAGTGAGGTAGTTCTTTTCGAACGTTTTGCTGGCGCCTAACACACAATACTGTGGAAGACACTTCGCGCTCTTTGCAGTCACGGAAAGGCCGGCTTTCGCTTAGCAGAATGACCCCGCGCGGACGGTGTACTAGCCCTTCGCCCAATTTTCAAACGAAGCGACCACAAGTGCCGGGCCAGCGGCATTGCGATTCCGTTTGGATAAGCGGACGGATCGGTCAATGAAATCGTCGGTGTTTGTACCAGGAGACCGAACAATATCATCAACTACATGCGGCTTGCCGCAGACAATGCTGAACTCGCTTTCGTCGCTGCTCATGGTCGCGACTGGGACTTCTATCAGCGCCGTATACTGCGCTCCGGCCAGCTCCAACGTCAAAGGGGCCAGAAGGGTATCCTGCATCTCGAACCCCTCGGTTTCGGTACGATGGGGTATGAACAGTGTCGCGCCGGGTGTGGATCCAAGAGCGAGGAAGTCGCGGTACTTGTCGATCCAATCGAAGAACTCGGACAAGAGCAATGCGGGTTTGGTGGTTGGATTGTGCCGTTGCATTGCCGCGCGTATCCGACGAAGCATAGGCACGACCGGGATCCAGTTCCAGAACCCTCCCTGCCCCTCTTCGATTGCCAGCCGCAATTCACCTGGAATACCGTCGATCTCTATCTTGAGCTCTCTTTTTGATCTTGCCAATATTGCGCCTACTTCGATAATTGCCACCGCTTCGTCCAGATCGACCGTTCGGGAACCATCATAGTCGAAACATACCCGGCCCTGCTCCTTTTCAAAATCAAGGATTACCTCAAAAAATGGATTTGCAAGGCGAACTGGCGCTTTCTCATCGCTCTCATCCATGGGCGGTACTGCGTACAGTTCGACCGAAAACCTCGTCCAGTCACCCTCTTCGATTTCTTCAAGTTCGATCGTCCCAGTTCTAAGCGCCGGCGCATGATACTTAAGGATGGCCTGATCGAAGAAGCTTGTATCGTTCGCAAGAGAGATGCCAAAACGACGATTCTCAATGGTGAGGTCGACGACATCAATTTCGCTACTCATCCCCAGCAAGAGGTTTTGGATCCGTTCCTTGGCGTCCTTTCCACGAACGACAAAGCGACCTGTTGCCATGTCCTCGTCGTATCCGCATGTTTCGCGTATCCTTATCTTGTCTTTCACGTAATCTGAGAACGACCCGCCAACCATATGATCGAGCGTTTTAGACAAACCTTCACCGGTCGGAGAAAGTTCGATGGCACGATCAAGTGGTATACGAACACGCTCCTTGTGAAGGCTTCGCTTTCCAGCCGCTTCTCGTTGCCTGGTCCGATGCAGGGCATAGGATATCAATTGTGCATCAACTGTAACAACCCGGCAGCGTTTAGGTTGCCGGGCGCCTTTGCCGAATTCCAGAATGATGATCACCGCAGGCATATCGGCATCAACTAGATGCTTCAGTGCAGACAGCTTGATTCGAGGAGGTTCTCCTAACCGGTCGGTAGACTTTATCTGGACAAGAAACTTCGGGAGTTCATTCTGGCGGTCAAGCGGCAAGTCATCACGCGGTTCGGGCTCGCGCTCCAAAATGAAATCCCAGCCCAGTCGATCATTGGATGGTCTGGTCCATTTGAAGCCCTCGGGTTCACACCAACTGATAAACTCGTTTTCGCCGATTGTTCCAACATCCCGACGTTTCATGCATGCCCCTCTTTATACTCAGATACACAACCCTGCATGCGTCACTCCCACTGAGATGCGGCTTCCCCTTTGAGACACGTCTGGTGACGAGCGTCATATATTGGCGAGTGTCTTCTTTTCTCTCGTGTAATGCGGCCCGACTGTCAGTTTGCTTCTTTCAAGTTCCGGATCGATCATCGATGTTGTGAAGATGATCTGATGCGGGAATTTCGCATTCTTCGATTCTTCAATCATGATTTTCTGGAATTTATGGCTTCGCATCGGCTCCATTCCCTTGTCTTCGATGTTGTCCATCAAGAGAAATTTTGGATGCCAGAATTCAGCGTCATAGGAAGCGCCGAGCATTAATGACAGAATGGACGTGTTTTTAAGAACCACGTTACTACTCTCGGCGAAGTTCATTTTACCATCGACCAACATCGCATCGTCCGCAAAATTGATCGAGAATGTCGTCGGATTCTCAAAGACTTCCTGCCGCTTGATATCTTTTCTCAAGATACGAATGGCAATTGTGCTGACAAGATTCATCGCTTTCTCGGTACGCGCATGAGACGATGAGTGGAGGCGCTTGATCTTGGCTTCTAGCCGAACGATATCGTCATTAAGCTTCGCCCGCTGTGCGGAAAGCTTATCGATCTCCTGGAGGGTCGCTCTTAGTTCCTCCAAATATTCGAGTTCCTTTTCAAGGCCACCGAGTAACTTAAATCGCTCCGCGAGATAGCTTTCGCGCGGGGAGTTGCTGACATCATAGCGCGAGGAAAATTCGGTCATCGCCGAAGCGTAATCGCGGCGAAGAGCTCTTGCTAATCCCTCAAGATGATCGGCTTCCGCCGCCTTCGCCGCAAGGAGCTGGCGCGATTCCCTGATCTGGAGCTCGTTGTCGACCTTCAGCTCAAAATATTGCGATCGTGCCTTTTCCTCGTCAATCACCTCGTCACATACAATACAATGCTGGACATGCTTATCGGAAAGCGGCTTCAAGCAGGAAGGGCAGTATTGGAATTCAATGTTACCAAGTTTGGTTGAAAGGTCTTCAGCTGCATTGAGGGCGGCAAGTTGTTGCTCAAGATAATTTATGAATTTCTCGAGCTCTACGCTCTCGTCCTTGAGATCTGTCAAGCCTTGCTCTTTAGTTTGAAGTTCATTGGCCGTCTTCTGCAATTGGCGGCGTAGTGTTTGGCGCTCCGCGACAAACTGCTTCGTCTTATCCTCCCCGACGGCGGCGTCCACATTGCGAATTTCTGTTTCGATCTTTTGTTTTCGTTCGCTCAACTCGCCAAGTCGGGTATCTAGATTGGCAATCGAAGTCAGACCTTCAGCTCTGGGCAGCGACATCAATGCAGCCCTGTAAAGGCGGTCCATCTCTGTGTATTCGGCTTTGGTCTCTCTAAGCGCAATCAGGCTTTCATAGAGTTCGTATCCATTGACCCCAATGACGAGTTGTCCCACGGTCTCACGAATTTCGCGCGTGTCGAAACTTTCAAACCGAAACAGCTTCCCAGGAGGCGTTTGCTGATCGGCGTAGAGCAGCCGCAGCAACTGGTGCATTGTGATATTCGAGTTTGCCGCGTTCGGTGCTTCTGGGATTTCCGCGGCTTGAAACATCATCTGCGTAAAGGAGAGATCGAGCCCCCCTGGAGGCCGGCGGATCGGCAAGCGCTGCCATTCGTCAATACCCTTGTCGAGGGATTCTTCCAGTGAACCGTAAAATACGAATATTGGCTCCTGCTTCGTGCCAATAGAGCGCTGGACCGTGAAAACCGACTGAGCCGTCTCGACCTCAATTCGAACTGCAGAGCAGTCTCTGGCAGCGTCTTTCCAACGATCAAATTCACCGCCAAGGCCATAGAAGATAAAGTCGGCTATTGTCGACTTTCCCGATCCATTCTCGCCCCTGATGATGTTGACGCCACGATGGAAGACCTCATCATAGGCAACCTTCTGGCCCTGAGTTACACGAAGTCGCCTGAGTGCAAAAAATGAAACCACGCTAGGTACCGATCCTTCTTAGCCCGGTCATCTCGCGCAGCCCACGCTTTCCCTGGCCGATTGTGACGTAGTCTGTGACAAGAAAATTCAAAATCTTTTCCTCGCCGGGCAGAACGAGACGATCACCCAACTGAGATGCAAGATTCCGTCCAGCTTCATTGAGGCAGTAGCGATCCTGGTCGACGAGCTCTAAATCGACGAGCCCCTTCCCGATAAGGTTGTGTAACGCCTGAGCCTGAATCCCACCCATTTTGGTATAAAGCAGTGGGGGTGACGGATACTGGATGAAGGTATCGCGCGGTCTTGGAATATGTAAGTTGGTAAATATCCTCCGGACGTCACCTGTCATTCGAGTGAGATGCAAGAGGCTTGGGTTTACGAAATAGAAGTCGGAAACGAAGAGACGGTCGCGGGTCGGCGGCTCCATCTTCCAACGTGTGAGCAGCGCCAGATAACGACGGGCGGTGTCAAAGAGATCGAGCTGGGCGTACCAGATGCGAATTTCGTGATGTTTCATGGCCGGTCCCAACGGATATGACATCTCTCGGTTAGAAAATAGAGTGCGTTCATGATTGTCTTTGCCGTCGCGTTGTCCGAAGCATAGTCCCGACTAAGTGGATCTATTATATGGTCTTGAATCGCTGCGGTGATTGCGCGCTCCTCTGCACCGTTACAGATGAGCGGATAAAAAACGTGCTGCTGGAAACGCTGTTCAACATCGGCAAGCAAACGCTTGTAGACAGTCGATATTGGCGTTTTCAGTCCGTTTGCCAGAAACGGCCTGGCAAATTTGCTTTGAGAGTCATTAGCGAAACCATACTGTTCTTCGCGACCCGCAGCGATCATTTTCGTCAATAGGTCCCGCCGATCGTTCGCAGCCGGATCGGCGAGATTATCATCTTCAAACCTTCCGAGAGCAGCCGGATCTGTTGGCGGCTCTGGAGGCGCCATTGTCTTCAGCCGGTATTTTATACTGCTGTAAAAGGTACTATTCCGACTCGTTGGCTTGCAAATGTTGATGTGATCAGCATCGACGGGCAGTGTCATGACCCCGCTGATACCTGGATCGGCACTTCTCTGGTCAACGACGAGCAACGCTTTTTTAGTAAGATATTTTTCGAAATAGACGACAACTTTCATTTCCTTTCGCGCGCAATGGGCGCGGAAGCTCTCGTTCAACTCGACGAGGTCATCGTTATCCTCGCGGAGCTTGTTGACGTGTGACGATGTAAAGCCCCTCGTGAAGGTTTTGAGCAGATTTGCGAGGCTGGAGCCACTGTGCGGCGTGGCGATGAAGATAACGCCAATACAACGGTCACCGATGGTCTGCCAGGCTTCTTCGCTCGATTCAAGCGCCGTGCGCAATATCTGTTTGACCAGCAATCCACCAAGACTGTGACAGATGAATATGATGGGTCGACTGCCAAACTCATAACTTGCGAGGGTCTCAAGGACATGCTTGGCCTGATCGTAGAGATTGTTTTCCTTCTTTGCCCATTGAGCAAAGACACTTGCTGCATAGCCGACTGTGTAGAGATTGAGATGCGGAAGATCTACCGCAATCCATTTCGGCCAGTACCCACCTTCCGGCTCGTTGCAGGGGTCGGCCGTCCATGTCTCTACAGCATGTCCCGAAAGCCCATGTACGAAAACTACGTCGGTATTGCCGCCGTTTGCGGCAATGGTGGCGAAGAAATTGGTATCGGCAGACACAATGTTTCCTAGTAGAGCAAATCACTAATACAACCCTAAATTATAGCTCCATTATTTCAAGTGATATGATAACTGAAATGACTGATTTCTCCTGATTTACAAGGCTTTGGTGAAGTTTCGAGATAGAACAAAGCCGTTGTGATGGATACGCCTTAGCCATTCTTATTCTTGTGACCGAGCTCGATTCACGGTGGAGACGTGGAGATGATTGTACTCCGTTTGACACTGTTACCTTAACCTCAGAGTAAGCATGTGCGACGGTAACAGGATATGACCGAACCTCGCGCCTCACTTTATCACCGCAATTGTTGTCCCGGTGATATTATCGCCGAAGCTGTATGGTTGTATTTTCGCTTCCCACTGAACTATAGCATGGTCGAAGATATGCTGGCTCATCGCGGGATCTCCATCACAAATAAAACGGTGTACGAATGGGCTGAGAAATTCGGACGTGCCTATGCGGCTAGTATACGTCGCCGGAACTCACACTTTGGGGATAAATGGGATCTGGATGAATGCGTGATATCGATCAAAGGCAAGGATCACATTCTATGCCGTGCGGTTGATCGAGATAGCTTAGTGTTGGATGATCTGGTCCAGAAACGCCGCAAAACTCTTCATGAGAACACTTCTCTCTGCGCGCCATGGTCACTGACAAGCAAAAATCATATGGTTCTGCCAAACGAGAAATAGGTCTGAGCGTTTGCAATCATCGCTAGCACAAGGGGTTGAACAAGCGAGCGGAGAGTTCGCATCAGCCGATCCGAAGACGAGAGCGAGTTATGAAGTGCTTTAAATCGGCGTGAGTTACGCCAAACCGTCAACACCGTGTGGCGCGAAACCGCCTGAAACGATTGTCCACCGAGAAAGGTCATCATCGAAAATTGAAGATAGCATTACAACACAGTGCGGCCTCACTTATCGCTGGGCTACAAGCCACCGGCACCCCACACGACTACTTGGCCTCGCCAGAACGCGTCGGCTTCAACACCAGCGTTGGCCAGAAGGCCAAGCATGCACTAACATTCCAAACGGGTCATCCCATGGGGAAGACCACAAAACCCGCATTGTTTCGCCAATGCTGCTTCGGATCGGCCTCCTGCAGGAACGTCTTCTTCAACAATGACCTGGCGGGGCTTAGCCTAAGGAGACTAATTAATTCGTAATCTTTTGGCTCGGAAAGGAATGAGTCCTGAGCCTAAATTATTCTACGAGGTCCGACAGGAGCTGGTCAATATTCCCGGCCGTCGTCGAAATACGGCCATCAACGAAATGAGAGAACCCAGAAGCTGCCTCGAAATCATAACTGCATCGAAACGCTTCAGCTTCAGCGCCCGAAAGCTCAATGCTGGCAGCAGTCAATCGCTCATATGCATGCACTATGAAGTTCAACAGACACGGATTAATATTTACAACATTACCGTACCAATGAAACCGTTGTTCACAAGCATATCGTGACTGGCTTTTGTAGCGTACACTTGTCTGCTCTATCGCGTCATCTATCAGATTTCGGGGAACTAAACACAAGAACAGCAGATCGGAATCAATAGGAAGGTCGCGAGTGGGGATCACGCGAACGCTATAGCGCAACTCATCATGGTGATGAAAGAAGTTCCTGAGACATTTTAGAGCGAGAAAATCAGGCAAGTCTATGAAGTCAATGCCACAAGCTTTCTTCAAACGATCATTCGCACTGTGCATGGCTTCGAGTAGCGCAAAAAGTGTATCGGCGTCAGGTTCTAGGGAATGCTTGTGATACGCACGCATCAAGCGTTCAGCAGATACCGATGCATTTGCAATATTGTTGTCGCTCATAACTTCTTCATCCGATCCACAGAGTGTCTCATTAGATTATTCCCCACGCGCGAAACCTCCCCCTGCCGGTCATTTCGCGAAGCTTGAGTTCTTCCACGAGGCGAAGGGCCGCACGGGGCGTGATATCGAGTTCCTTGGCGATGAGCCCAGTCGAAACCAAAGGCTTGGCCAGCACGAGTTCAATGAGCCCTGGCAGGTTCGACGAGGCACGACGGCCAGTCAGCCGCCGTTCCAGCATCTGCCGCGCCAACATCAGACGGTCATGCTCTTTGAAGCCGAGCTCAATCCCGGCCATTAGTCCCTCGAGACCAGCCATCAGCCGGATGTCGAAACTGCGATGGCGCCGCCGTTCAACGCGGATGGTTTTCAGTCCGACATTGAAGGCTAAAAGATGTGCCTGAGTAGTCAGCCCTTCCCGCCGGAGCAGTGATGCCGCCAGTAAGCGTCCCAGCCATGGCGCGCGCTGCAACACCGCGAGCTCATTCCAGGCATCAAGCGCCAGGATCGTCTGCAGAACCGGCGGCAGCTCGCGGATCGACCGCAAAACGGTTCGCCATTCATCGAGCCGTTCGTCCTCATCCCAGTCGGGATCGCGGATCAGCGGATCGGCCTCGGGCTTCGGCAACCGCTGTGGCTGTTTCACCCTTGCCAGCACGTCGTCGGATCGCGCCAGCACCGCGTCAATGGCATCGAGATCGATCCCGTCATCCCAACGATTTTTCTTCCCCTCCCCGTCCCGGTCCTGCCGGTCGACCGCCGCATCGGACACCGCCATGCTTTCGCTGCCCGCCAGGATGCCGCCACCACCCAATGAGGCTGCAGGCCCTGCCTGCCGCAAACTGCGCAAACCGTTCGGGCTCAGTGCCCATCCAGGTTCATGCGCTACAATGCGTCGGCGCGTCTGGAGCACGTCACGGGCAATGGTGAGTTGGTGACTGGGTGAGCGGATATCGCGCGCTGCCTCGTGCAGGACGAGATCCTCCATTTCGACCAGTTCGCCATCGAGCCACAGCGAGGCGCAGGCATCCGCATAATGGAGACGTTCGATCAGTCCCATGCCAACCGGTGAATGGGCAAGACGCTCGTCGAGCCGTGCCAAGGCCTCACTGGCGCGTGCCAGTGGCGAAAGCAAGGTCTTCAGAGGCAATTGGTCTGGATCATAACGCATTGAATTTATGGTAAATGAAGTCTTAAACGGAATCCAGTAGCGATTTAATGTCCGGCACTTATGATAACTAAGCCGTGAGCTTCTCACCTCCGATAAGTCTAGGTTATCGAATCTTATTGATTTGAAGCCGCAAATCAGTGAAAACCGGGCCAAAGCTCGTCAATATTGGAGCTATTGAGGGAGTTTCAGCTGTGACCGCATCGCCCACTTCTGCCGTTGCACGCCGTGCCGAAACACTCGACACCATTGCCGCCGTCTTACCCATGAACCGGCGCGACATGCTCGCGGATATTCTTACGGATGACGATGTCGAAACACTGCGCCATCTCGTCAATGAAGGCATGGGCGAAAACACCCTGCGCGCGCTGACCTCGGATCTGGCCTATCTCGAGGCCTGGTCGATGGCCGCAACCGATAGTCCCCTCCCCTGGCCGGCGTCTGAAGCTCTCCTCCTGAAATTCGTGGCCCATCATCTCTGGCGGTCACAACAGCGGGAGATCGATCCCAATCACGGCATGCCGGCCGACGTGGAAGAAGAATTGCGCCAGCATGGTTTTCTGCGTGTATCCGGACCGCATGCACCCTCCACCGTGCGTCGCCGGCTGGCTAACTGGTCAACGCTGACCCGCTGGCGCGGTCTTGAGGGTGCGTTCTCATCGCCGGCCGTCAAATCGGCGATCCGGCTTGCCGTGCGCGCCATCAACCGGCCCAGAGCCCGCAAGAGTGCCAACGCCATTACCGGTGATATTCTGACCAAGCTGCTCGCGACCTGTTCCAACGAAAACCTGACCGACATCCGCGACCGGGCTATTTTGATGGTGGCCTTTGCCTCGGGCGGACGAAGGCGCAGCGAAATAGCAAGTCTTCGAACAGAACAACTCGTCAAACAGCCACCTGTCACCGCGGAAGGCGGCTCCCCCCTCCCCTCGCTCGTCATGCATCTTGGCCGCACCAAAACCAGTGGCATCGAACAAGACGAAGTCGTTTATCTAACCGGGCGGCCCGTTGACGCCCTGAACCGTTGGCTCGAAGCCGCGAAGATTGATAAGGGAAGCGTGTTTCGAAAAGTCGATCGCTGGGGGAATATTTCGGCACGCCCGCTGGAGCCCAGCGCCATCAACCGGATCGTCAAGCAACGCGCGCAAATGGCCGGTTTGGAAGCGGAGGAGTTTTCTGCGCACGGGCTGCGTTCCGGCTATCTCACCGAAGCCGCCAATCGTGGCATTCCCTTGCCCGAGGCTATGGAACAATCCCGTCATCGCTCTGTGCAGCAGGCATCAGACTATTACAATGGAGCCGTACGCCGAAGTGGTCGGGCAGCCCGGCTGATCTGACCGAGATAGCGTTGCGTTGCGCACGAGCGGCTCTTCGACTAGATGCGACTGAAGCAGTTGCTAAGGAGAAGGAGACGCGCGATGGGTGACAAGCTGACAGTGAAAGTGCGACTTGTGCATAAGCAAGCAAAGCGACCGCAATACAAAACGAGCGGCTCAGCTGGAGCCGACCTTTCTGCGGCGTTTAGCGGTCTGCCTATAGTCATACAGCCAGGCCAGAGAGCTAATATCCCGACAGGAATTCGCATCGAAATTCACGAGTCTCTGGAAGCACAAGTACGCCCCGTGCTCTGGTCTTGTGTCACGCCACGGAGTGACCGTACTGAATGCTCCTGGCACAATTGACAGCGACTATCGCGGCGAGGTGGTCGTCATTCTTCTAAATACGTCCGACGGCCCTACACAGTTCAGTCTGGCGACCGTATCGCACAGGTGGCGCTTGCTCCGGTATGCAAGGCTTCATTCGAACAAGCTTCCGAGCTTACTAGCTCCAAACGGGGCGTCACAGGGATGGGAACCACCGGACGCTAGCTGCCGATGTCCACCTGCGCCACCTTCGGTCTCCATGGGATCTTCTTTATTATCCATTGGTTTACTTCAGAAAGATCCTTGGCGGTGGCCTCCAGCTTAATTCTCAATACCTCCTCACTGTCGGGGGTCAGTTTCAGTCTCTGAAGGGCGAGAGCGAGCAAGAACTCGCTCAGCGCCTCCCCGTGCGGCAAATGCTGGAGATCTACCATTCTTCCGACAAGTTCTGCCAGACGTTCGCTTTCGATTGGCGCATCGCGATAATCGAGCTCAATCGGGAGTGATGCTCTGAGAAAGGCCGCTTGTATTATCCCATCGTTGAAGCGGAAGAACGTTTCAGCTGCAATAACACAATGATTGTACGCGTCATTGATCAGTCGTTCTGATTGCGGTGTGTTCGGACCCGAGCGAATGTTAGCAACGATAGCCGCTATTGTAGTGAATACGTCGGCTTGGGTAGACTTCGAGCAGTCAACACTGGGGGGCCAAAAAGCAAAATTGTCCCTGAGGTCTAGTTTTCCATCAGGACCGTCCAGAAATAAGTTGTCAATGAGACCATCGGAACTATCCAAAGCGGTGAGGCGCTTCTCGAGCTCATTTGGGAGCGAATCGTCCTCAACGAGAAGCGCTCGTTCCTTTTTCCAGCTCTCGGCCAAACGTTCTCGATCAACGAAGATGTCAAACCACTTATGGAACCTATGCGTGGGCTGCTCTAGGTTGCTCTTAAGTGCAGACGAAAACCCGGGAGACGAAGGCATTGCCGCGGTAGTGATGTAGATCCTGTGAGAGGCGGAGGCGTATTTGCGGAGGGCTCGGCTAGCCATAAGAAACTCAGCTCCGTGGCCCGTCGCTCCTCCAACAACCAGGACTGGAGATTCGTCAACTTGCCAGTCTTTTTCACCGGACTCGATCTCCTTCAAGGTCAGACTGCGGCACTCGGCCAACCGTCCGCCTTGAGCCACGACTTCGTCTCTGATTGTCGAAGCAAGCATTGTCGACGAAGGGTCGTCGTCAAAATGAATGATAGCTCGTGTTGAGGCCGGGATACTCGTCGCCACAAGTGTCCTGACCCATTTTTTGAAGGCATCCGTCAGAATCAACTTTTCGACGTCAATCCAGATCGCCCTGCGACCGTTAGCAATGAGGCTCGACTTGTAGGCACGAAACACTTCTTGACCAACTAATTGATGCAAGAATGTTCTGACTGCCTCGGGTCTGTCTCCAAGTTTAGGGACGAGCGCACGCGGACCTTCTGGAACAGCATGGAAGTGCTCACCGATGAGATTGATGGGGCGGCTGTTCTTGGGGTCGATATGGGCGCCATGGGGCTGGATTCCATGGGGATTTAGCTCTGGTTCATACTCGAGATTTGCAAGGGTCGTCATATCTCTCGCACCGAGTGCAGCCGTGGAAAACAGCGTCACAACCATCTTCGGATCGGCGACCACATTTGAAATGTCCGTAGCCATTTTACCAGATTGAGAGGCAGAGATAAGCACGAGCTCCTTCCGATCCTTGTTAAAGGGGTGCTTATCCTTACCATCGTAAGACTTGAACGTCGTTATGACTGGAACGGTTTTTCGACCCTTCATAATCACGGCCGCGAATGCGACGCTCGCTATAGCCGATGTGTCGACATGAATCCGCTGGACATCATCAGTCAGCAGCTTCAGCAGCCAAAACGCGCAGAAGAATATTTCTGCACCCTCCGCAAGCGCGTGTGCTGCTCTAAGAAAGCGACGGTCTGCTCGACCGGAAGGTTTCACGAAATGAGCGGTAGGTCCAGCTTCTAGGAGTCCGCCGCGATCGCGGAATAGCTTGGTCAAACCCTGCCGCCGTATCGGGTCCAAATCGAGCGTACTGGGAGGGTCAGCTCGGAAAGCTCGGGTGAAACGCACATTTCCGGAGCGATCGTAGACATACGCTCCAATCGGCACATCTCTTGCGATCGGCGCGAAAATGTCTGCCAGATCGCTATCGAGGTTTTGCAGTTCGGTAGTGTGGCTTTCAGGGAATAGGACAATCACCAACTCAGGTGACAGATCATTTCTGGTATGATCGGAAACAGCTGTAGTCAGATCGATTGGATCAAACTCACCGGGCCCGGAGAAGATTACAAGCGTTGAAGCTCCATTGGGAACTTCAGCGCTACGGCATCGGAACGTATAGAGACTATTCATTGATTACGCTCTCGATTCAGAGGCAGCATTACGGTTATCAGAGTTCCGTCTGCCCACGCCCTAGGTTGGACAGGGCGACCGCCATCAATCGAATCCTCCAGACCCTCGTCAACGCCGGACTGGTGACCCGGGACACCTGCAACATGGACCAATGACAGCCTTCCAGACCGAACGCGAATAAATCCTCCATTGTCGCTCACCACGCGCATTATTCTAAAGAGCCCGTTCCCACTTGTTTCTCCTCCTTTCGTTGTCCCACCTTTTCGGAAGCAAGCAAGTACAGCCTCAAACTCTTCCTCTACGGAAATCTGGCCTCCAAGTATGCCCAGTGGAACTCGTGCCTTCTTTTGCAACCAAGTCTGGGCGAGGCCAGCACCGCTATCGAAGATAGACAGTTCTACGAATTGCGCGTGTTGAGCGTCTGGGTAATCAGGGCGCCATGCTTCGAAGTAGTCTTCAATCGGCCTGTGCCCCGCTGCGCTAGGCATCAGTTGATCCCGTTTGATATAGCGAGAGCCTATGAGGATACCGCGAGCGGAACGTCGGTAGACATTGCCTGTACCGTCGGTCTGCGCGTGTTCATGCGTGTTGAGGAAAGCCTCGTACATGAGGCTTGCTGCAGCGCTGACCAACCTCGAGTCGGTGATAGCTCGAGATCGAGGTATAATTACTCGGCCTGCAGCGTGCAGTAAGTCGGCAAAGTCGCGCCTGCTTCGAACAAGATCACTATTTGGGCTATAGAGCCGATTGGGCCGAGCAAGTCTCTTGGCGTTGTCGATACAAACTAGCGGGAGTGTCGTTTTCGCGAATTCTCGAAGATCTTGGAGATGGCCAAAATGCATTGCCTCGACAAAAGGCAAGGCCGTTTCCATTGCCCTAGATCTTTCGATCGTTGCACCTGCGTACCCACGAATTGAACGAGCAAAATTTAATGCCACCAACCCAATCACGGTTCGAGAGAAATTTCCGATCGCCACCTTGTCATCGCCGTCGGCATAAATTCGCAATCGACTTTCTTCCGACGCTTGACGAGCCCAAGTTATGATCAGCTGTATCAGCGAGGCCTGACCGCCGACAGCATCAGCCTTAAGTGCGTTTGGAAGCCTCAGTTCTTGATTGGGGTGTGCCCAGAGACTGTCGAGATGTGTTTCGAAATCACCGAGCGAGAAGCTTTTCTCAACACTTAGCAAAACCTTTTTCCTCCAAGCCTTAACGCTACACTAATTGATCTAAATCTACTTAGTTTCGATTTCCTTATGGTTGTGGAAGCAATCAGTCGTGTATAAACGATCAGCAGTAATAGGTGCTCTGTGCAGTAAGTTTATTCGGTGCACCGCTAGGGCTGCGTCGAGCCGTTCAGAACGCATGATTTCAGAGACTTAACTCGTATTCGCCTGACTTCATGCCTGTCATCCGCGTTCAACGCACATCAGGCTCGCCAAATTTTCTGGCCGCCGGCGATCAGCACCAGCCCGCGTGAAAACTCGCCTCTGCGCCCCTTGCCCGTGAGATCAGTTAGATAACCAACGGTCGTGGTGATATGCGTCGCCCGCTCGAAGATGGCTGCCATCGTAGCAGCTGCGTTCTCAGGTCACCGCCAATCCACGTCTCAGGCAGGTTAAGATCCAGTACCCAATTGAGGTCGCTTTTCGGGTCTGATAAGGCTACGTCTAGCTCATAAAACAGGCACCCAACTAAGCATTTTCTTATGCATTCCTTATCTGTACAAATCCACTTCAAATCGCCGAGAAGCAACAGTGTCAAATCGTCAGGCCACCACTTTCGGGAAATCGAAGTGGCAACCTGAACGGCAGGAATTGCGCGCTTACCGGTCCAACAGCCTCCGACCCCAAGGGGCCTTCGAGGACGGGGCGCACAGACCTGAAAGCAGTCGCCTGCACAAACAAGCCTGTGAACAATGTGTCTTAAAGCGAACCACCCTGCATACACGTGCAGCTTGTTTGCACCTACCGCTGTCAGTCCGGCTGCCACCGGGACTTATGGGGCCACGGCCGATGCCTCTTCAACCGTTTCGTTCTTAATCTTGGAACAATGGCCCTTCACCATAGTGCCAGTCCCGATCAACGCGTTTAGCCAGGAATTCCTCGAGCCCCGGATAAGGAGGTATCGAAGCTTTCTCTTCTGCGCTGTACTGCAGAACCCTTTCTTTCCAGCTCATGTCCATGTGCGGTCCGGATATCACGGAGAGTCGGCCTTCCTCAAGCATGAAGCTAGGCATGAGATGAACTCGGACCTCATCGCAAACGTGATTTGCCGCGCGTGTAAGTTCCAAACCTAAGTCCTGAACGAGATCAACGTGATAATCAAACTCCTTGGCGAGCCGTTGGTAGCGCGGCTCGTTCCACTCATCAATCTGATAGAATTTCGTGGTCTGATGAAAGGTCGCATCAGCATACGGCTTTGTGGCGCGCTCCTGAAATGTGTTCAAGAAGTCGCGAAGAATCCGCGCGAAGTTCTGGAGAGCTGAACGAATAGTCGGATACCGGTTTGGCCAAACGCGAGTTAGTATCCAACCAGTAAGGGAGTCAAGATCATTGAGTATGTCAATTTTCAAACTTGGCTGTCCATGCGCAAAGACCGCGCCGATCCAAATCTTCCACTCTCGAAGGTGCGAGCGCGTGGCCCATTGGTCGATGTAGGCAGCGAACGCTTCGTCGTCGCGCTGCTTCTGTTCGTCAAAGCCGGGAAGAGACTGCCTTACCCATGCTTCGTGATCTTGTTTGATCTGTTGAAGACGCTCGACTGGCCAAATCTTAGGCTGAGCATCGATCTCACGATGATGGTTACGACAGAGCAGGATCAAGTTACCATAACGGTCACGCTCTTCGGCCGTCAAAGGCGAAACACCGCGAGGCCCATTCTCGCTTTCAGCGACCATGTGAGCCATCTCACCTACTAGTCCAGGGTTGTCCGTTTCCGTCTCATCAAGTACTAGATCAATACGGCAACTGATCATCGAGCACCGAGCCGCGGCACGCCCCCAAAGCATTTTTGCTCCCTGAAGAGTGATTGCCATGAGTCAGTGCTCCCCTATTATAGTTGGTCTTGAAAATGGCATCGTGAAGAACGCCTTTTATTAGTTGTTTGCAGTGTAGTAGGCTAGCAGCTTTCTCGGAAATATAGACCACATCAATTCCAACAAACAACGTCTCCTCGCAGTTAGCAGGACTCTAAGTGTCCGTCCAGAAACAAGTTGAATGATATGAGTCACTTGTGATTCCATGCTGTTGATTTTCAATGGTTAGGTATGGAAGCGATGTGGACGAAGGCAAACCGTGGCACATACAATCGGAATGGTCTGCGCTATCCGAGTGACTTAACGGATGCGGAATGGGCTCTGGTCGAACCATTAATCCCTCCAGCTAAACGCGGCGGCCGCAAGCGCGAGGTTGATGTTCGTGAGGTTGTCAACGGCCTGCTCTATATTCTGAGCACGGGCTGCCAATGGCGGGCTGTGCCAAAGGATTTGCCGCCGAAGAGCACGCTATTCAGCTATTTCGATTTGTGGAACTGGGATGGCACCCTCGGACGTATTCACGAAGAACTTTATATGAAATGCCGCGAGGCGATGGGACGCGAAGCCAGCCCAACCGCAGCAATCATCGACAGCCAGAGCGTCAAAAGTGCCGAAAAAGGGGGCGCTGTATCGACCAGAGCGGGTATGATGCGGGGAAGAAGATCAAAGGCAAGAAGCGCCATATCCTTGTTGATACGGTAGGACTGTTGTTGCACGCACTGGTTCATCCGGCCGACATCCAAGACCGCGATGGCGGTATTCTGGTACTCAAGACGCTGTTTGGGCGCTACCCGTTTTTGAAGAAGCTGTTCGCTGATGGCGGCTATCAGGGGCCTGTTTTTGCCAAAGGCCAGAAGAAGGCAATGCCGGGTCTGACAACCGAGATAGTGAAGCGCTCCGACACGGCAAAGGGCTTTGAGGTCTTGCCCAGACGCTGGGTCGTCGAACGGACCTTTGCATGGTTTGGACGATGCCGCAGACTGGCCAAGGACTTTGAGAACCTCACACATAATGCGCTCGCATTCATCAAACTGGCGTCTATCCGCCTCATGTTGCGAAGGCTCTGTTCAAAATGAATAACTTCTTGGACAGACTCTAAGAATGGGCTTGGCCGGCCCGGGATGAAAATGACGATGGCGTTGTGCCCATCAGCAGATGTTCAGGTTGCAGATCCTATGTCCATAAACGCACCGACCGCTCCCCCCCCTAAGCGGACACACGGTACGTTCTTGACTATCCGTCAAGTTTTGAGCCCTGCCGAATGCTCAGCCTCGATCTGGGAAAGCACAGTCGCAGGGGAGGACCGTCACGAGCGGCAGAACCGGTCCACATTGATAGCGATTCCCAACCAAGCCAACAACTCTTTACAACTGTAAAGTTCCTGGTATCACATCCGACCCGCAATGATCTTTACAACTGTAAAGATCGCCTGTTTCCGCGTTAACCTCTTATTAACTAAAAAAACATTGTCGAATCGTCAGATATAGGTATCTTTGACGGTAATGAACACTTTTCGCGTTCATAACCGTCATGAGGAAATAATGCTTCAGCCAACCAATGTCACCGTCAGCGACACCGCATCAAAGATCGAAGGCTACACTTCGAAGCTTTCTGTGGAACTGCGGGATATGCGGGAGGCCTTTTACCCACCACAAGCGCGTAAGTCGTTTACTCGCACCTTTTCCACGCTTGACCTAGTACGTTTATTGAACGTCCCTGAAAGCACATTGCGACAGCTTACTATAGAAGGGAAGGGGCCGCAGCCCGAGCGAGCGGAGAACAATCGCCGCACCTACACAATCGAGCAAGTCAAAGATCTAAGATCGTTTCTCGCCGACTTACGTCCAGAAGAAGCTCAGGATTTGCTTCCTAACCGTCGGCCTGGGGAACGACTACAAGTTTTAGCAACCTCCAACTTCAAAGGCGGTAGTTCTAAAACAACGACTTCGGTCCATTTAGCGCATTTCCTTGGCCTGCAAGGTTATCGAGTTCTTTGCATAGATCTCGACCCTCAAGCGTCGATGACTTCGATGTTCGGCATTCAGCCTGAGTTCGATCTTGAAGAGAATGAGACTGCTTATGCAGCACTGCGCTATGATGATGAGCGACGCCCTCTTGCTGAGGTTATTCGTGCAACATATTTTCCCGGCGTTGACCTAGTCCCTGGCAATCTCGAATTGATGGACTTCGAGTTTGATACTCCTTCCTACCTGACATCGCGAAACAGAGATGAACTCGGACTGTTTTTCGAGAGACTTGGAAAAGCGATCGCTTCGGTGGAGAACCAATACGATCTGGTAATCCTAGATACTCCACCTTCTCTTGGCTATACCACCCTGGCCGCCCTCTACGCCGCGACTTCATTGATCGTGACAGTGCATCCTGCGATGCTTGATGTCGCGTCCTGCAATCAATTTCTCATTATGATATCTGATTTGGCCGATGTTTTGGCCCAATTTGGCGCTCGATTCGACCACGATTACTTTAAGTTTTTACTCACTCGCGTAAATCCGAATGACGGGCCCCAAAAATATATGTCCGGTGTCATGCGCCGCCTTTTTGGTGATGATGTTTTAGTCGCCGAGGCACTGGAATCAACTGCGATAGCAGGGGCCGCAGTTGCCAAGAAAACACTCTACGAGTTGGAGCCGGGAGAGGTAGGCCGTGAAGCGTTAAAAAGAGCGATTGAAAGCGCAGATCGGGTTAACTTTGAGATCCTTGCTCTGATCCAGAAGGTATGGGAGCGATCCAAATGAAGAAAAGCATCCTGAAACGAATGGCCGATGCTGACAGCAGAACCGAATTTGTGGGCACTCCTGACGCCGCTGAACAAAATTCAATTGCAAGGCGCCACTCTTCTCCTGTCATCTCCAACGTCGGTCGAGCCCTCACGCAGCTTACGGAAGATAGCATTGTTACACTTGATCCCAGCAAGATCGAGCGTTCCCCGTTCAAAGATCGGTTTGAAAACGATGCCGAAGCGGATAGCGAACTGGAGTTACTAAAAGCTTCAATCGCAGCAGAAGGGCAAAAGATACCGGTATTAGCACGACCGCATCCGTCCAAGCCCGGCCATTATCAACTGGCTTATGGATATCGGAGACTGGCCGCAATCAAGTCACTGATGGGGGAAACCGATCAGAATGAGCCATTAAAGATCAAAGCTTTCATTCGAGAGCTCACTGATCGACAGTTGATCGAGGAGCAATCGCTCGAAAATGGCGTACGTGAGGGCCTCACGTGGATTGAACAAGCAATGTGGGCTTTACAGTTAAAAAACGTAGGCTTCTCGCATCGCGCTATCTGTCCCGTGCTGGGTTTGAGTGAGTCTGCGATCTCTCATCTATTCAAGGTCAGCTCTGTTATTCCAGAAGATGTAATATATGCCATAGGTCGGGCTAAATCAGTTGGACGTCCTAAGTGGACTGCTCTCGCTGAAAACCTCAAAGACCCTACCCAACTCGAAACCATTCGAGAGTTGATTAAAAGCGATGACTTCATCGCTTCGGATAGCGCGACACGTTTTGCATTAGTTTCCGCAGCGGCAAAACCGCTAAACGTTTCGGCAGGTGAAGAAGACGCTGAAGAAACGAGGGAGTTTTTTCTGGGAAATCGGCTCTTTGGGCGGGTTAGGTCCACCACGTCTGGTGTCATAATGACGATTCCAAAACAGGAAAGTCATTTTGCTCAGTGGCTAACTAACCGTATGCCAGACTTGATTAAACAATTCGACGAGCGTTCCAAGACTTAAACGGCAACGGAACGTATATGATCAACGGTCAATAAGGAGAGACCACAAAAAGAAAAAGGCCCCCAAAACGTCGCCGTCGTGGAAGCCGATTTCATGGTTTGTAGCAGGATCAAGAATCGCATTTCCTCGAATCAGTGTCAAGAGTCCTTGGCGCCATTTTGGTGAGCGGATTTCTTTTGCCTTTTGAAAGGTGAGAGGGAATGCAAATTCTGCAGACTGACACGCCCGCATTCCGTGGGCGAATGAAGATGTTTGCCCAAAATTCTGATCGGCAAGAGAAGCCGAAGCAGGGGAGGGGTGTAAACAGATGGACGCTCTACAAACAGCTCTGCGTGGCTAAGGCAGAATTCGATCTGAACGATCGTTGCCTTGCCGTGCTGAGCTCGCTTCTGTCATTTCTACCCGATGATGAGTTGCATGAGAAAAGCGGTCTTGTCGTTTTTCCATCCAATCGACAGCTTTCGCTGCGCGCCCATGGCATGCCGGAGTCCACACTGCGCCGTCATCTGGCGTCCCTGATTGAAGCCGGGATCATTGCGCGCAAAGATAGCCCGACACGTAAACGCTATGCTCATAAGGACAGGGAAGGCGGCGTCGAGCTTGCTTTCGGCTTTTCCTTTGCGCCCTTGCTCAATCGCGCCTCTGAAATTGCTGCTATCGCGGATAAGATACTCGCCGATCAGAAAGCACTGAAGCGTCTTCGCGACGAAGTGTCAGTCATGCGCCGAGATATGGCGGCAGCTTTTGCGGGTAAGGCCGAAGAAACAGGTGAGCTTAGTGAGTGTGTCGAAGCATTGTTCGTTCGCTTCCGCTCCATTGTCGACGCTATCCCTCGTCGTGCATGTCTTGATGAACTGTCCGCGATCAGGGCCAGTTTTGAAACCATTCGTGGTGAATTGGCTATCGCTCTGAAAACGATAGAGATTGTTCCGGAAATGAGCGCCAGCGTCGCTCAATATGAGCGGCAGCATAATGAATCCCTGCCAGAATCCCTTTTTGAATCTCAAAATGGCGAAAATATTGATTTGAACGCGCCTTCCGCGGATACACTAGTTTCTGTGAAGCCGGAAGAAGGAATTTCTGGCGAATTAACGCCATCCATTTCTCTCGATCAGGTGCTTCGATCCTGTCCAGATATTCGCGAATATGGTGCGAAAGGAATTGGCACATGGCGTGAGCTTCACGATGCCTCGCGGATAGTCTCAGGCTTTCTCGGCATCACTCAGTCAGCCTATCAGGAAGCGATCCGTTTCATGGGACTAGAAATCACCTCGACCGCTATTGCCTGGATCCTGCAGAAACTATCGACCATCAATTCGCCTGGCGGATATCTACGATCTCTGACACAGAAGGCGAGGGGAGGGACCTTTTCAATTCGCCAGCTCCTGTTTTCAGGAATGAAGGCAAGTGGGCATCTCGCCTCAATATGACACTGTTTTGACCCGTTTCTTAAGGCACAGCCATGAGTTGGAAACGTTTATCGCGAATAAGCCAAATTCTGGGCTCGGGCCTGTTCACGGGATTGCTTTGTTGGCTGGTCTGGGCTGGTGCACAAGGTCTCGTTGGCGTCATACAGAGCGGAAGGATCGTCAATCGACAAGGACCGGACGTTTATATGAGCGATAACCCCATCATATTCTGGGCTCTCAGTGGTTTTTTCACGCTCGGGTTAATTCTCATGGCCGGTCTGGCGTTGATTTGCTTGTCGCACTGGTTTTCCCTTTTTCGACGTTCGAACCGTTAGGCGAGCGGCTTTCGTACGGGTAACCGGTTCGCCGACGGAAACCAAAGAAGACGGGCGTCTCAGATCCGGTTCTCAGCAAAGCTCGCACGGAATACCGCTGATTAAGGGAGATCGGAAATATAAGCGTAGGCCGCTCGTACGAAGACCATCGCCGCCAGATTGCAGCGGTGGACGTGGCGAAAAATCTGCGGGATGCCGATTCAGATCGGTCGAACGTTTTCCGCTTTGGCTTTTCCAGTCTTTCGATCCTGACCGATTTCGTAGCTGACCTTCTGGCCTTCTCCGAGCGATACGCCCGCTTGGGCTAAGCCGGAGACATGCACAAAAACATCACTGCCGCCACTTTCTGGCGTGATGAAACCGAAACCTTTGTCAGAATTGAAAAATTTTACCGTGCCCGTTGCCATATGAATCCTCTTAAATGGAGCGACGTTTGCTTTGCCGATGGAGACTATTGAATGCGCGGGGGACGCGCAACCGCCTCGTATCGCCGCCACCCCATCAATTGATCATTGAACCAAGCAGCCGCTGACCATATGACCAGTAGGAGTTCTTGTGAGGAGGCGCAGACTTGAGTGTTATATTCCTGAACGGGTCAGGCAGTTTGATTTGTGACGGTGTTGATGCCGGCCAGATTGAATTTAGTATTGCGGAGCCTGCCGACGGTCCGGATACGACCAGGCGGGGAAAACTCTGGGGGAATAGGCAGGCTATCGCTGCCGCGATGGATGCCCAGAAAGTGCAACTGAAACCTTCGGATGCTCATGATCTTTTATCCCTGGATGTCGAGGAGACTGATCGGCAGCGCGGCATGTCATTCAGTGTCCTGTAGCAGGCTAAGCTAAGTGGCCCTTTTGGGATTAGTCAAACATTTCATTCGAAGACGCGTCTTCTAGAAGGATGGCGCGTTCAGATGTACTTGATGAGGAGGCTGTATGCGAGCATCGTAACCCCGACAAAAGCTATCAACATGACAATCACAGCCACCAGCAACCGGACACGTTGTCGGCGTTTGAAAGATGATTGGCCAGTCCAATCGATCATAGAGGAAGGATAATTGTCGTTCATAAGTCGATATTGCGCATAAATAAGTAAACAAGACTCTGATTGAAACCTGTGCTTACAAAATTTAACTGCGCGGTAGCGGCTGAAAACGCATGAACACTCTATACATTGCCAACGGTGACCGACTTTCGAAGAGGGCTGAGGCTTTTGATGGCTTCAGCTGACTTTCAAGCGCTGCAAATTAAAATCAGCTTCGCGATCTCCCGAGGAGGGAGGCTCGGATCAAATCGCTTTTGTTCTCTGCAGCTGCAACAGGGGCGGCGACAATGGCGGGCGCTGGCGTTTGGCTCTTTTGCTCTCGGAAGATTTGCAGGCGCTTTTGAGCATTCAGCTGGTCTGAATCTGACACTGGCTCAACGGGCTCGCCGTTAATGTCATGACACATCGCATCTGGCCGGCTGCACGCCAGATAATAGCGCTTCGAGTGAACATAAGCGCCGATAGCGCGACGAAGTGCAGTGACGCTTTCGCCTGGACTGAGGTAAGGCGAAACCTGCTGAAAAAAGCCGATTGCGACCGGGCGAATGGGATCGCCAACAGCAGCAGGGAGAATGCCCAACGGCTGGACGAGCAAATCGGTGATGGCCGTCGCTCTGCGAACATCCTTATCCGTGGCAATGACAGGCTTCGAGGCGATTCTCGAGTTTCTGTTCATGCTTTCCTATTCCCCCGCACTCTGGTGGTCCGCTGTCCTATTTACGGAATGTGAACAGAGTTTGACACCTCAATGTTCTTATCTGCGTCTGAAATTGTCGACTGCACGATCGCAAGAATCCATCGTACGCTGCGGCGCACAGGGTCATTTAATTGCCAGCCCCAGCATATTACTGGGGATGACGGGCACGCCGTTTACTTCAGTTACATTGCTGACAGATCGCAGTTCGATGCGATCATCGTGCTTGGTTCATCGATGCATGCATTTATTTACCGGACCCGAAGGCGATATTGGCCACGACCGACACGAACAAAGAGGGGGGCTTCTCCGCAGAGCTTCTCCGTACAGTTTTCTGCCAGAAAGCTGAAATGACGTGTATATGGCCAATTCGGACAAAATCGTCTTATGTCTTTTGCGGTAAACGGCTCCTTCAATGTCCGGTCAAGGTGTACTGCATGGCAGATCTCGCCATAAACCTGCTGATCGCTCTTTTTCATGACGAAACTCGTATCATTAAGAATGCGATACGAGCGCAAACAGTCACTGCGGCTAAGGGCCTATCCATTGAATGCGATATCATCTTATTAATCTCCCGTTAGAATGAACGGGCCGTCGGCTTGTAAACTAGCACTGAAAATCGATTTTACAAATTGTCGCTTTATCCAAACAATATCCGACTTTGGGAAACAGTGCTCCGGTCACACTATTTGAGCTATCGCTTAATCGTTGCATCGCGCAACACGCGGAGTCGGCGGAAGGAACTAAAACCCCGGAGCTCTTCCCAAAGACACCGGGGCCGTTCATCGCAATCTGGTCACGTCTCCATCCGCTTTGAACGTCGAAAATATAATCGCCTTGAATCCAGATTCCAATCCGTCGCTTACCTGTAAACATCGAAGACCCTTCAGCAGAATCCTGATCTCGGGTTAATCTGCCTTGGACCTTCAAACGATTCTTGAGCGCAGTTTGCGGTGGGAGCGTAGCGAACGCCGCCGGCCGGAGGCACCCGCGCTCTCATATCGCGCTGTAGGGTTGCCGGAGGCCCATTAAGAGAGGCGAGATGGCTTCGGTTAATAGAACTGGTAATTTCGATTGATGTTACCGTAAAGGTAATATGTGAATACCGATTGGATGACTTATAAGGAAGATTTTTGACCAAATATCTGCAAATAATAGCTTTCCGGGCGTACTGTTCAGCAAATACGTCTTTTTATGGGTTGTCGGAGTGAACCAAATCGGTAACATTAATTGCTGTTGAATACCAAACTTGAGGAGAATGTGACCGGGTAAAAAAGAAAAACCGCTCCCGAAAAAATCCGGAAGCGGGGTGCAAATTTCAAATATTTCGTAAAATTAAACTCGCACTCCCAACTTCCAAAGTCAATACAAAACGCTTTTCGGCGAACGGGAAAGCTTTGCCTAGTCCCTAAGAGGAGACGAGGAGTATGGTGGAAGCCCTACAGCCTGTGCGGCGGGTCGGCCGCAAACAGACATCACAACGAACCGAGTTTCGGCGGCTGGCTCAGACTGCGAAAATTGGAACCGTGACACGCGGCCAACTGATCGGACTTGCGCAGTCACTCCCTTGCCTTGGCCTCATCAACGGCACAGAGGCACATTTGCTTGTTGTACTGATCAGTACCGCTCCAGCAGAGAGCTATGACAAAGGTGGCCGACCGATCGTGTTCAAATCCAACGCTGCGCTTGCGTTCGAGATTGGGCGATCCGAGGGACGTGTCAGCCGTGTGTTATCCCGGCTGTTTGATGCCGGCGTTATTACCATGCAGGATAGCGGCAACTATAAACGCTATCCGGTGCGTGATGGGGACGACAGTATTGCCGACGCTTGCGGTATCGATCTGCGCGTTCTCATTGCTCGCTTCGCGGAGCTTGATGAAATGATACGGCAAGCAAAGGCGGAAAAGAAAGCACTCAATGCAAACCTGCGTCGCTATCGCGGCGCCGTTCGCAATCTGCGTTACGCGCTCGTGTCTGTCGAGGACCTGCCTGCGCGATTGCACGCGTTGATCGAGAAGCGTTTTGCACGTGTTCTCGATGCGGTAGGCATCGCGAGCAGGGCATCAAGTGCTGTTCTGCGTCGCGCAACTGCCTTGATTGAATGGATCATCGAGCGGGCGATGCAGATGCCTCACCGCGAGCAGCCTTCCGCTAGAAACGAAGATTCGACATGCCCATATGTCGAAAACGACATGCACAAACAGATTACAAACCCCTATTACCTTGAATATTGTAAAGATGAAATGCGTTCGGCATACACCGAACAACTCAGTTTCCCTAAAACCGGCTTCGCCGGTAGAAAAGCTCTCGAGAACAGCCTGGGACGCGATACGAGCCAAGTCAATCAACCGCACCACCCGCCACAAACGTTAATTGGCCTGCAAGATCTGTTACTGGCAATACCGGCACTGTCGACTTACGGAGTATCGCGCCCCCGCACCTGGGCTGAATTGGCCCGGCTTGCCCCGCAAATGTGCCGCATGGCTGGCATTTCCGAAGACGCTCGCTGCCGCGCTGTCGAGCAGATGGGGGAACAGGCCGCCACTATTGCCATCGCGATCACGCTGCAGAAGTTCGACGAGAGGCAAGTGAAATCGCCGGGCGGCTATTTGCGCGCCATGACAGCGCGCGCGGCCGCTGGCGAATTGCATCTGACGCGATCGGTTTTCGGGCTTGCTGGCCGTCATGGAACGGAAGCAATGCAATGATCTTTCGCTACGTTTTCGCCGCAGCGGTGGCCTTATGGCCGCAATCGACGCTTGCGAAAGGGAGGAGAGCGGCTTCTTGAGCGGAAAGACGTGGTCATGCAGCCTGGTTGCGCGCTGATCAGGCTGAAGCGATGTTGCGCTACTTGCCGGGAAACGACGGCATCGACATTGCCGAATAGGGGTATGCCGAGAATGTAGCACGCGAGCGGTTGCTTTTAATCTGGGCGGAGGACGTAGGGAGCCCGCATCTCTATCGACGGGTCCATGCCTCCAGATAAGTCCGCCCGTGCATAACCATATTGGCATTATAGGATGATCAACGTAGGGAACCGATCCGGTTATCCAGAATTTCCAAGATTACACGAATACTGTTGTAAATGCGCTGTATCCGGCTATCATGCGTGATAATTGCGGTATTGTGTCTACGGTCTATTTCGACGAGATGAATTGCCATATTGGCGTTTATAGCACACCTCTAATTCGGTTGCTTTTGACGCTCGTTCGCACGTCGACGCGGTTGCCGCAAAGCCGGAAGCCTGAAATTTCCCCGCCTACGGCTCCTCGCGCGACAAATTTTTCGGCCCTCGGCTTCCTCCGCTGCGCTCCGGCCCAAGGGTGCAACACCGCTTACCGCCGTGCCAGTGAACGATCATCGCAACCACATAGAGGAGTGAATACCATGGCCAACAAAATCACCAACTTCATCCAGTTCGACAGCGAAGACCTCGACACCGCTTCCGGCAAAGGCCGCATCTCGACCCTGACCGACGACATCGACATTGAGGTCGTGCCGTTCAATTCGGAAAACCCGGACGCTCCGACGCACCGCGTTTTCGCCAAGTCCCCGCGTGGCTTCAATATCGAGGTTGGCGGGATCTGGAAAAGGGCAAAGGCTGATGGCGAAGGCTTCAAGCGCAATCTCTCGATCCGCCGCCTGAACTACAACGCCAACCTCGGCCGTTTCGGCGGACAGGACGACCCAAGCCTTCAGGCCATTCTCGAGTGGGAACCACGCAATTGATAGCCCAACAGCGCCCGGCCAAGTGCCGGGCGCACCCCGAACGTCGCGCAAATCACTTTGTTTTCTGGATTTTCCGCACTTTTTGTGCTAGGGTTTATCTTAACAGGAGTTTTGAAGATGAACTCTCATGCCCCCCGTCCGGATCGATCTCCGGAAGCTGTTGCCAAGCGCAAAAAGGCTACCGATCAGGCACGCGCCGCAAATATGCGTCAGGGTTATGTTTACGATCCATTATTGGAAGCGGCAACCACTGCTTATGTCGCTGGCGATATCACGCGTGACGAATACAAAGAGCGCGTTGTCCGCAAACCGCAATAGTTCAAGCTCGTCCTTGTTAGTTTGATGCCGCCTGCCCCGGGCAGGCGGCTTTTGTTGGTCTTCGCTATGGCTGAAACGGAACCTAAAGGCTCCTATATCTATCCGAACACATCGGACGATCCCGACCGCAGGAACGTGCTGCACAACAAACTCGGAATCCAGTCCCATAAGGAACTGCGCGTCGAAGAATATCGCGCGGCAGCATTCCGGATGGCTGAAATTGCCGAAGGAGACGGACCGAAAGGCGCTTTCGACGCGAAACATCTGAAGGCCATTCATGGTTATATCTCCCAAGATATTTACAAATGGGCCGGTCATACCCGGGATGAAAGCCCAGTAGTTGACGGCCAGAGAGTGGAGCCGATTGGAAATCTGTCGAAAGGCGGAACCTCGTTCCTGCACGGTTCGCGCATCGAGATGGGCTTGGACGAAGCCTTTAGACCAATCAGGAATCCCGAGATATTGCGGGGGCATCGGTCGAACAGTTCGCCGAAATCGCCGGTAAAGTTTTGGCAGAGTTGAATTATGTGCACCCCTTCTGAGAAGGTAACGGGCGGGCCCAGGAGGCACTGCTAACAGCCATCGGTCGCGAACATAGTCATGAGGTTGACTTCACGGTCATTACCAAGCCGCGCATGATCGAAGCGTCGATAGCGACGACCAACGATCCCTCCAGTCCGGCGATGAAACATATCTTTAAAGACGCGATCGATCCAAACCGGCAGGAAGCCATAAGAGCTGCATTCGTCGATCTGGAAATGCGCGGTGAGAATGCTTTCGAGCACAACGTGCGCACCGCCAGGCTGGGCGAACAGATTTCAGGTCAGGTTCTCGGGCACGATACACGTGTAGCCAGCCTTGTTACCGACCACGGGATTGTCGCCGTCGATCGCACCGACCTTCCAGAGCGGTTGCCCGATGACGATACCGTAATCACATTTACGGCACGTTCTGACTTCTCCCGCCTGTCGCGCCCGGATCAGGTCAGAAATGCAGATAATCCCGCCGTCGAGCGAATGTCACCAGAGCAGAAAATAGCCGCGGACCCATCCCGGCTTGCGGAACTATCGGCGCAAATGCAGCCCGAGCGGGATTCCGACGACCGCGAACGATAAGAGATGCAACCCTCTGCGCAGAGAGCCAGTCTGTGAGCTTCGGTGAGTGACATTTGGGCCACCCCACTCGTTGGCTGATTGACGGACAAGCTGCGATAGCCTCTCCCCCATGCAACCGCTTCGCGGTCCTCCACTTCTGTTGCGGCCCAAAGGGTGCATGGGCTCGTCTCGGCTATCTCCGTTTCTTGCCGTCAACCAACGAATGGAGACGGCCATGAACAACGTCAGCGACACCTATCAGCGCATCACAGACCTCATCATCGAGCAGCTGGAAGCCGGCACCAAACCTTGGGTGCAGCCTTGGCGCGGAAATACCCGCCCGACCTCCATCATCCCCCGCCGATCCAGCGGCGAAGCCTATCGCGGCATCAATGTTCTCATGCTCTGGATTGCATCACAGATGAACGGCTACGAGGAGACCAGCTGGATGACCTATCGTCAGGCGAAGGATCTCGGCGGTCAAGTCCGGAAGGGCGAACGTGGATCGCTCGTCGTCAAGTATGGCACCCTTACGCCCAAGGATCAGGACACAGATGACGACCGTTCAATCCCTTATCTCAAGGGCTACACAGTATTCAACGTAGAGCAGATCGAGAACCTGCCTATCGAATATTACAGCCCAGCTGAACCAATGCCGACGACGCCCGTGCCGCACAATGAAACCGTCGATACCTTTGTCCGCCAGGCGGGTGCTGTCATTCACTACGGCGGCACGAAGGCTTGCTATCGTCCTGGATCTGACGACATTCTCATGCCCGACCGCGAGCGCTTTTTAAGCGGCGTCCACCTTTATTCGTCACTTCTGCACGAAATTGGTCATTGGTCAGGCGCAAAACATCGCCTTGATCGCGACCTGTCAGGCCGCTTCGGTACCGACGCTTACGCGGTCGAAGAGCTCGTCGCAGAACTGTCTGCAGCATTTCTCTGCGCTGACCTCGGTGTTTCCCATGATCCTCACGAAAACACAGCCGCCTACGTTGATAATTGGCTGGCCGTCCTGAAGGCTGATAAACGCGCCATTATCACCACTGCAGCCAAAGCCCAGGCTGTTGCCGATTATCTGCACAACCTCGTCTCGGACCAAACAAAAGAGGTCGCTTAGGCGACCTCCAAGGTAATGAACGGTCGTATCATTGTCCATCCTTACCGCCCCATGCAAGCCGGACAACTTCTGGAGAATTTATTGGGTCCTGGAGCGAGCGGTATTATAAACATCGCCACGCTCACGTTTTCCAACGGCCACAACCAACACCGTCACAGTGTCGTCATTGACGGAGTAAACAAGTCGGTAGCCCAACTGGCGAAGCTTGATCTTATAATGATCGGGCATACCATGAAGTGAAGCACTCACGACGCGCGGCGTTTCCAATCGTTCGCGTAGTTTCTTCTTCAATTGCTGCTGGATCGTCGCGCCGAGTTTATTCCATTCTTTGAGAGCCGATGGCAAGAATTCAAGCTTATAAGGCATCGATATCGACCGAAATTCCTTTTTCGTCGGCTCGTTTCCGGATTATCTCAGTGAGGCGAATATCATCCAGCTGTTCGAGCATGGCTTCATAGACGCTAGCTGGAACCATATAAGCCATAATTCGATTATGATTAAGAACAGCCACAGCCTCGCCGTTAGCCTCGTCCATTACTGCGGACGGACTTTTTTTCAGGTCAGAAACGCTGACCGCTATATTTGCTTCCACACGTTGCATAACAAGTCCATATCAAATTAGGTATGAAATTTAGTACCATATTAAGTGAGGGAGTACAATAGCGAACCCGATCCTCCAATTGATGATTGGTTCTTAGATCGCGCATTTCGAGCAATTGTCGGCCATTCGCAATAGCCATTGCTGGCTACGACTGTTTAATTCACTCCTTGCTTTGCGGTTTGGCGTCGACTTGGCTTTGTAGGTCAGCCATTTTCTTAACCAACGAAAGCAAGTCACGCGTTGTACTATGCGGGAGATTAGCTACGAGTTTCGCAAGTTCGACGCGATCCTTGGCTTCCTCCTCACTTTTGCCCCACAAATGAGGTGCTGCCTCGTAAAGCATTTCGATGGGCATAATGTTCAGCACTTCGCAAATATGCACCAAGCGAGTGACATGCAGCTTTGAAAACGCGCGTTCATAGCGACCATAAACCGGCGTAGAAAGTCCCATGAGCGGAGCAAAATCGGCTTGTTTCAGGCCTGCCTTATCGCGTGCTTCACGCAGGTATTTCGCAAGCCGGTGATCGATTTCTTCAAAGGTACTTATTCCGTTGAAGCCTGGACGCCTAAAGACTGGCTTATCGATCTCGGGATCATTGGTTTTTTCCAAAGAATGTTCATTAGCGAAATCCAATGCCTCACTGTTCACGCGGAAACCCCTTTTGCCTACCGTGCCACAACAGCGATCATTATCACATTTTCTGAAAATAGCAGCACTCCAGAGGTGGTGTTCGCTAGTTTCAACGCGCGTTTATATCGAAATAAAGTAGGAGAACGATTTCGGCGTTATGTGTTTGGGACGCCGAATGCCGACGTTGTCACATCGGTTATCTGGATTTCACCGCCACAAGGCGCCAATCATTGTCCGCGCCCTCGAAGACTGCTTCGATAACTTTGGTCTCGTTCAGCCAGCTTAGCGATGCTGACAATTCGCATGCAGCGGTCTGCTCTTTGATTAGAATGCAACGTAGCACTGACACTTTGGAAGAATGACCGTATCCGGCGTAATTCCAGTTCGATAATCGAAATAGCTCTGTCTTGGCTGTTTCGTCATCAGGCCAGATGGCATCGTAGCTTTGCTTTGCCACACGAGCGATCATCGGTTTGTCATTATGAAGATCTGGTTTGGTCTGTAGCGATGGAGCAATATAGATTCCAATGGCAATTCCGAGCGCTATCCCGATGAGAAAACTTCGGCCAAAAACGGTCAGTATCCATTATCTTTAAGATATTGATCAATGGCATCACGAAGAATGACCGTCATCTTCAGACCATTGTCATGAGCAGCGTTCTCAAGACGACGTTTGGTCTCATAATCAAGCGATACGTTGACGAAATGTTTGCTTTCACGTTCACGGGCCTTGCGAAGCTCGCGCAGTCGGTTACGGGAGTCTTCTCGACGGTTGGCATTTTCAATTGCACTTGCGCGGTGTTGTTCCGGCGTTGTCTCGAGATGCTTATCCTGCTTTTTCTGACTTGCTGTCGCGCGCGCCGATTCATTTCCAACGTTTGCAGCGCCATCTTCTTGCACGTGAGGAATAGGCGGGGTGGCAGTGTCTTTATCCAGATCAACTGAACGTTTTCGACGTTCCGCGACAGGGAAATCAGAAAGAGAGATTTTTCCCTTAGCCATTGATAGTCTCCCTGCGGTTTTCGTTTTTAAGTTGCTCCAACTCCTCGACGAATGCATTCACCTCCGCTCTGGCCTTGAGAACCGGTTCACTCGGTTCCAGCATTTGTAGTGTGCCAAGACCGCTGCGGATTTCTCTATAGCAATTTCGTTCGATTAATTCCGTATCGAGAAGTACGGAATTGTATCCGTGTTCGCTCAAATTTTGGACGAAAGGGCGAATGATCCGGTATTCTTCGAGGTGCCGATTCACGATGGTGATGCGCGTTCGCAGAACTGCTTGAGGGATACTACGGTCAAGAAGGTCCGTTCGTGTCGCAATTGCCTCTGCTGCTTCACCAACTGCTTTAATTTCATCCTGGGCGGGCTGAATGGGCGTGATGACGATATCTGAATGGTCGATTATCGTATCCATCACAACACTATCGACGCCCGGCGCGTCGATCAAAATGGCGTCATAGTTGTCCTCCTGTGACGCCATTAACTTTTCTATATTGTTCTGACGAAGTGCCGTCGCCAGTGAAATCGACGCCGGTACATTGTCCTTTGCCTCGCACCGCTTCCACCACTCGGCTAAGTTCTGTCGTGGATCGGCATCAATTAGCAATACTCGTCGATTTTTGAGTGCGAGTTCACCTGCAGTCAAAATGACTGCGGTCGTCTTCCCCGCTCCACCTTTGCCGCTTACCGAAGATATTCGAAGTGTCACGCTGGCCCTCCAGTACCTGGATAATGCTGGTTTTCTTTGTGTCGATTTATTGCCCGAAGCGTCGGCAAATGCTGCCCACACGACGCAAGAATAGATGTCAAGATAAGGTAATTTCACACGATGTGACAACACTCATTGCAGCATCTGACACACCATGTGTTCACATCAAATAATCACATCACTTAATGATTAGAGTTTGGGAACATGTTTCTCCCAATCGAGTGTGAACCCCGGAGCCGCGCAAGAGCCGTCTGTGCCGCTCGCACGCAGTCCGGCAAGGGCGAAGAGCGTAGCGTCCCTTGCTGGCGAGTACGAGGTGTACATAAAGGCGATTAAGGCGAGTCTCGAGGTGAACCCTGGTGAGCGCAGTTCCTTTTAAACGCCGGGGCGTAGCCTCGGCGTAAGGGGTGAGCGGAGCGAGGCCATGTTAGACGAATATTTGATGGTTCTCTTCGTGTTTTGTTAGGCAGGATACGGAAAAATGTGCTACGCTTTTCCTGATCAATCGCGAAACATGTCCGCGATTGTCGATTGCTGCGCTGAACTGGAGCTAACAAAGCCTATGAATGAAGCAATTTCTGATGATGTGGCGGCTGTAAAACCCAAACCGCAAACCATTCATAGCCGGGTGTCCGCAGACGAGTATGATGCAATCGATGCAGCCGCAAAGGCGGCTGACATGACGATGAGCGCATTTTTCAAGGTGGTATTGCTGCAAGGGTCTGGGGTGAAGCCGGTCTTTAATGCCGAAGACAGAGCGCTTTTGTCCCTTTTGCTTGAGGACATGCGTATGATTGGCGTCAATCTCAATCAGGTGGCGAGGGCGCTGAATAGTGGAAAGTCGGTTTCCGATAGCGAGATCCGCATAGTGGTGGGTGACGTGCAAAAGATGCAGGTTGCGGTTCTTAGTGAGTTGAGGCGCGTGACCAAACGGTCTGGGTATAGACACCGCAGCAAGGATTAGCGGCTATGGAATTCTTTCTCGGTGCCTTTGAGAGCGAATGGGAGCAGCGCCGTGCGGCGTTGCTGCATGAGCTTTCGCTGGGTTCGAGTGCTGCAAGCAGCGCCGAGGAAGAAATGCGGCGGAGGTTGCGCGAATTGCAGATTGCGGGTGGGTCGGCCGGAGCAAGTGGTTTCTCAATGCCAAAATTTCGCACGCGATCCTCAAGAGCGCTGACAAGCGCAGGTAGTGCGTCAAACAAACAAGTTGCTATCGCCAGGCCGATGGAAACACGTTTGGCCGCAGTGGCAGCAGGTAGTCAACCGGCTGTAGTCAAGATGGCGTCGTATGGTGGCGGTGCGCGGTTCGGCGCGATGGTCAATTACGTTTCGCGAAGCGGGGAAATACGCGTCGAAAAGGAAAACGGTGAACGTCTTCAGGGTCGCGAGGAGCTGGCACGGTTGCGCGGTAGTTGGGAGCCATTGTTTCAAAATCGGGCTGAGAGCAGGGATAGTGGAACCTTCCGGGTGACGATCGAAGCTGCCGGGTTCGCAACAGAAGAAGCTTTGCACCAGCTCGTGCGCGATAGCCTATCGAGCGCATTCGGTCATCGCAGCTTTGCTTATGCCGTTTCGCAACCATCACATGGCGTTTTAAAGGTTGACGGTGTGGTGGTGTTGCGCAGCATGGAAGGGGAGCGGTTGACCGGCGACTCCAAGGCGGCGGACATTATTCAGAGGCGTTACAACGAAAGCGCAGCGTCCGAGCTCGGGAGGGCGCGGTTCCGTTTTACCGGGTATGGAAATGGCGTTGAATATGGCGCCGCCAAGCTGAGAAGTCTGGTCGAGGATCATAAGGGCGACGTTCGTGATGATAAGGGGCGCGTTGTCTCAGATGTGCGTTCCGCCGGCGACCTGGTGCAAAAGCAGTGGCGTCGGGAGTTGCACAGCCGCAAGGGCAGGGATGTGATGCATGTCATCATGTCTGCCAAAGCTGGCACCAACGTTCAGGCTTTTGAAAGTGCTGTTCGGGATTTTCTGGCCGCGCAGTTTGAAGGACACCGCTACATATTTGCGATGCATGATCCATTCAGCGACCCGAAGGAGATGGGGCAGGGCGGAAAGCGACCGCATATCCATGCCCATGCCATTATCGCTATGCGTTCGGATGCCGGTGATCGGGTAGAAACCTCGCCACAGGTTTTTCGCCAATGGCGCGAGCTGATGGCTGAAAAGGCGCGCGAGCACGGAATCGCTATGGAAATGACGGACAGGCGCGAGTTTGCAAATGCTCCAGCCTACACGCGCAATCAGGTGCGGCCGGTTAGTTGCGATGGACGAACGGAACATGAGGGGACGAGTGCGGCAGCTCAGTCGCGCTATGACGCAAAGCGCTCAGGTCGGCGGAGTATGGCGCGAAGCGTCCGAAGTCGTGAATATACCGTAAAGGTAACTCATAGTTGGGAGAAAATAGCAATGGCTAGCGGCGATCACCAGATTGCCTCATACGCCATACAGCAGAGAGATATAGTTGTATCAACCAGTGCACCTCAATCTGAAGTTAAAACTTCTAACATCGTTCATGCAGATTTCGGGTCACATTACCGTACCAATTTGGTAAAGTTGCAAAACATCATTTTGGAGGGTGATAAAGTGCGCGAAATGTCGAGAAGCGATTTTGAGACATATGAGAAAGAAGTTGAAACAGCTTTGTTCCGGCTTGGCCGCAATCTCGGACCGGAAGAGAAAGCCGATCTGGATCAGGTAGCGCAGTATACGCGCGAGCATGTCAATCTAATGCGCGAGCATATGGAATTGACTGAACAGCGTGGATTGACCATTGAAACCTCATCTCGTGAAAGCGAGCAAGATAGCTCGTCAATGCAGATCGCTCGCGAAGCCGATTCCGAAATTGCCAAGCCAGCGCATGTTATCGTGGAAGCAGAGCAGGGTCAGCCATCGGCAGATAATGCCAACGAACCTCGTTCAAGCATGGATGACGAGGAGAAGGCAGCTGCAGCATCCTATCAGGCCGAAATGGATCGTTCATTCCCGGATGAGATCATGAGGCGATATTATATTCGTGAGGATCACGGGGGGACGCAGCGAGTCTTTGCCGATTCAAAGGGTGAGCGCGAAGTGTTCCAGGACAATGGAGAGAAGCTGCGCGCTAAATCGTTCGATGCTCAGGGCGTTCGGTTGATGATCGAAACAGCAGCGCATCGAGGCTGGACGAGCATCGAAATAGCGGGGAGCAAGGAGTTCCGCCGTGAAACTTGGTTGGAGGGCCAGGCGCACGGTATTTCGGTCAAGGGCTATCAGCCGACGGAACTGGATTGGCAAGAACTGGCGCGGCGCGAACAATCATATTTGCGTAATGAAATTATGCCGATGGAGGGCAGGGCGCTGGATGCGGCTCAGCGGGATCAGGAGCAATCTGCAGGTTTGGACCAGTCGAGCAAGGTCGTTAGAGAGCCCAAGAATGCAGATAATTCTGTAACGTCCCACTCCAAGATCGTCGACTATAACGAGGGGGTGCAGGGCATCCTCGTTGAGACGGGCGAAAAGCCTTATCAGGATAATGAAAAAAATGAGCCTTCGCCATTTGTCGTTATTGAAACGGCCAATGGCAATCGCACGGTATGGGGTGTCGGATTACCGGATTCGCTGCATCATGCTGGCGCTGAAATCGGTGATGAAATTCATTTGCGGTCCACTGGGACGGAACGCGTTTTGAAAACCGTCATTCAGGAAATCGATGGTCAGAAGCAGCGTGTCGAACAAATGGTCGATCGCCGGGCATGGGAAGCAAACGTGCTTGAAGAGAAGGATCGGCCAGATGAAAAAGGTGAAGGTTCCAAACAGCTCGACAATCAGGTTAATATGGAAGTGAAGGGCATGGCTCGCGATGGAGAAACCATGCGCACCGATCCACCTCAGCAACAAGTTCCGCGATTGCAGGAACTAGAACAAGAGCAGCAGCAAAAGAAGGAACGCGACGAAAACGAGCGTTAATCGGCTATGCGACACGATTACATTTATAACTCACCTCCCGATCCGAAGGCCGACGATGCTTTTGCAAAATTCTTTGCAATTTTGTTCTGGCTCGTGCTTGGACTGGTTGCAATCGTGTATGTTGCTACTGTCATTCAAGGTTGGTTTAATGCCGCCTTCGCATGGATAACTGATACCATCAGTTTCATCGCTAGTTTTTTGCCGTTCTGACTGGATCGTTGAAAATAGCCGAAGCCCTGTAGTTCGGCTGTATTACAGGTTAATGCTGCGATGCAGCTAAATTTTTGCGCGCCGCTCAAGGGAAGTTTGGAGCAATTCGACCAGAGCAGAGCGCTGATCATGTTTGAGTTTGTTGAGATTGCGCTGCCGCCAGCGAATTGCCGGAAGCTCTGCCACATGAGTGATCTTCAGCAAGGACCAATTCGGTTCACCACGCTCGAACCCGATGAGAAATTCGCGGTGCTCATTCGGCATTCCGCCGATGAGGCTATCAATCATCTGCTGCTGAGCTTCGATGAGTTCCTCTATGTGAACTTCCTCCTCGGTCATGCCTTCGAAACCATTGCGGTATTCATTCGCGAGGTCTTTGACCCGGCCCGAAAGCACCTCGCCCATGGGGCGATTGTGGCTGAGGAGATAAATTAGAAAAGCTTCGCGTAACGCGTCGCTCAGCCCTTCATGGGCAAACAAACCGCGCACATCAAAGAGATCGCGTGGATGCTGGCGATCAAGCGCTGCAACCAGCTTTCCTGCAAATAGGTCTTCAAAGGAAACGACGTTGGTTTCGGCAAAACCGTAGGCCTCTTCGACCGCTTCGGTAACAGGGATCACAGAAGGTTCGTGCACTACACCGCGCAAGACAGGAGAGACCTCAATCTTCACCTGTGTTCCCTCGGCCATGACAAGAAGCCGCAAGATCGCGCCATCGTGGACGTTTTCGGCGACGCGAGCGCCAGGCACTTGCGCTAGAACTTCCGCTCTAATCCGCTTCATGGCTGCATCAATCTCGGCCAGTGCCTCTGGCCTGTCGTTGACAGGTAAATACATGAGGTCGATGTCAACGGAGAGGCGTGGCAGGTTGCGTATAAATAAATTGATCGCGGTTCCACCCTTGAGCGCGAAACACGTCTCGCGCGCCACAATAGGAATCAGGCGCATAAGCAGCCTGACCTGGCTCTGGTACTGATCACGAAATGGCATCGAAGTCCCCCGGTACGGTGATGAGATAAACGGGATCAAGCTTGCCACCGGGCACAAGCATGCGCTTACCCTTCCCGAGATCGATTGCGGTTTTGTCCAGTCGCTTAAGCCACGCATGGCCATGACGATCAGCGAAATAAAAGAACAGACGTTTAACCTTCACGCTTTCGCAACCCAGAAGCAGTTTTTGCAGCCGCCTCGGGCTGAAATTTGCCGCACTTTGCATAATCATATCGGCCTGGTGGAAACTTTCATGGCGCGGCAGTTCATCGAGCATTTCGAGATAAGCGCGCTCTGGCTGTGAAAGCGTCATAGGCCAGTCCCACTGCCCCCATGCGACGCTGCCAAGCCCTTGTGCGGTTGGTTCATTACGAAACAAGGTAGCGCTGTTGTGATAGACAAAGCGCTGTGGCAGTTGCAGCTTGTTCAGCCATGCAGGCGGTTTTTCTGGTCCGTAGAGATGAACAATTCTTGTCTCGTTAGTAAGGTAATGCGCAAAGCCCTGCAATTCTAACGCCGTGCGTCCGCCGACACTAAGCGGAGCGTGTGAAAGCAAGGTCTGAAGCGATATGATGACTTGCTGCCAACTCAGAGTGCCGCGCGGTTTTTTATAGATGCTACGTACCGGCTGTTCCAGCCATCCGTTCTTAACGTAGTAAGCGCGCAGGTTACTGGCTATGCCGCGCTCTTGCAGCCAGGCAGCGTCCACGACTAACCCTTCTGGCAGGTCTCGCTCGAGTTGGTTTAACAGTGAGGCGTTTTGCTCAGTCATGTTGAGCATAATAAACAACTCTTAAACCGCTATCAAGTTTGAGTTCACCATCATTTACTCAGCGGAATTGAGTAAATAGAGATAAATTCAAACCTTCCCTATATATTTGCTGTCGCTGCTGGGATGCCTGACGTATGTCCCCAGTCAACCTTAACTCTCTAACATCAGCATGACCGGCAAATATCCATTCCACGCTGCACTGCCATAAAAGCAACCTTATCATCGACGGTTCTCGTGCGGTTTAAAGACACCAGCCAGAACGTCTGCGCGCCGCGGTTATTTTCATAATAGGACACTGCTTATCAGCCCAATATCCTCCGGATCGGGGACAGTAGCATCAAATATGTCGAGATAACTTTTCCGCTTACGAGGCGATATGCCAGCGGCTTCTACTTTCTCGTTAACGGCATTCAATAAACGTTCCGCGCTTGGTTTTAGCTTAGCTTCGACCTTTTCTATGTGGTCATCGATATCCGCGGGTTGAACGTTTGATCTGCTCGCTGTTCTTACTGGTAATTTCACACTCAGGCTGACTTCTTTGGTGAGCGGGTCTTCTCGTCCAGTTGTTCTTCCATTCAGTGCTGAACTCGTCGATTCAGTTTTCGGTCCGCGTTCCTCATATAAGCTCGATGGCGAGGGTGGGCGAGTAATGACATGTTTAACGGCTTGTTGTCCGCCACTCGCATATTCGTCTGTCAGCGCCGGAACCGGCCTATGAGGTATATAATCAATCGTCGGCACATCAGGAACGTGCGATTGCGAATAAGCTTCAGCGGCTTTGAAGGGTTGGGTATTGAAAAACCGCAGCTTGTCGCCATAAATTGGCCGTTGTCCTTCGACCAGCAAGATCATCTTGCTTTCTGGCATTTGCCGCACTTCTTGCGGCATCATCAAATCACGCTCGCGGATTTGCTCAACCTTTGTACGACGGGGGAAACCGAGAATTTCGATGGTACGGGATTCCGACTGGTAGCGGATAGTTCTTTTCCCGAGTGCACGGGATGCATATTCCGCTGTGGCTTGGTCGTTGGCACCCAGCACCAGCTGATAACCACAGTTGCCAAGTAAGGAGTGGCGCGAAGTCTCGCCATAAATCTCATCGAGATTTTTGAGATCCTGAATGATGATAGCAAGCTTGATATTATAGCCGGCCACATAGGGAAGCTTGGTCATAATCTCGTCCATTTTTTTAAGCTGTCGAAATTCATCCAGCAAGAAATAGACGGGAAGGGAATTGGCATCGTGTTCCAGTGTCAGAATGTTCATGACCTGCTGCACGAACAATGTGAGAAGTGGGCGCAGGATCGTAATATCGGTAATATTGGGTGCGAGATAGATCGAGATAGGCCGCCGTTTCATGGCGCCGATATCCATGTCGGTTACTTCCGTTGCGGCAACGATACGTTCATTTCTAAAGGGTCTGAGCGCGTTTTGGATATCGAGCAGCGCGGATGCTGCGGCGCGCTCTGACAATGCCAGAAATGCGTTGAAGCTTTCGACGGTATATTTTGAAAGGTTCGGCTCTTTTTCTTTGATCAACTTGATCTGCGCCTGAAAATCAACGCCACTGTTCACGAAAGAAACGACTTCGCCGAGGTTGCGCCGTCCATGATAATAAGGGCTCTCCAGAACATAGCTGATAATCCCGGCTATGACCTGTTGAGCCATGCCCTGCCAAACTGAGTTTTCAGAGCCAACATTTTCGGGAACCAGAATGCTGGCGATATTCTGAATATCCGTCGTGCGATTACCACGTTCGGGCCGCACAAAATCAAGAGGATTATAACGATTGGTCCTCTCTGCACCGGGGGCGAAGAGGAAGACCTGACTACCGTTTTGCTTCCGATATCCTGCTGTCGCCTTGAAAATCTCACCCTTCAAGTCGGATACGATCATGGACCCTTCATGCTTGAGAGCGTTTGGAATGACATAGCCCGCTCCCTTACCCGATCGTGTAGGACCGATAATCAGATGATGGCGACTGTCTGCCGCTCGCAGCACATTGCGGCCGAACCGCCCGAATATGTGCCCGTTCTTTCGGAACCACTTGCCGCGACGAAGGCCCATGACGTCCTGAAAAGCCGCATCCCCCAAGGGGTTCTCATGACGCCTGAGACCAAGATAGCCCGCAAAAACGGCGGCGGCGATGGCAGGTAACAAGGCACCGATGGCAACTCGTTTCAGAGTTGAGTTGGTTGCGTAGGCCCAGACTTGCTGAAGCGGAGCAAAAGGATTTTCGGTGATGGTGATATTCAAAATTCGGCTGTCTTTATAAACTACCCCGAGTACGACCCCATAAGCCAGGGTCCAGACAAGGAAGGCTATGCCGACACAAAATATCAGATAGACCGCTTTGTAACCCTTGCTCATGGCTCTTCACTTCGTGCAAAAAATATCTCCGATACGCCACGTTTTCCGCCGTCGCGACGCAACTGGATGACGATGGGAATGACCATCCGGATATACGACATGAGATCATGCTTTGAGTATCCGCCAGATAGCCCCGCTTGCTGCATCATCATGGCGAGCTGTTCATAGGCACCTTGCGGCGTATCGGCATGAACCGTCGACATAGAACCGGGATGACCGGTATTAATTGCGCGAAGAAAAGCAAACGCTTCAGCGCCGCGGATTTCGCCAACGAATAGACGATCCGGCCGCATACGAAGGGATGATTCAAGCAAGTGCTGAATTGTGACGTCAGCGGTGCCCTGCCCACCTTTCGAAGCTACCAGATGAATGCGGTTTTCCTGGGGGGGAAACAGTTCGCGGGTGTCTTCCAGCGTGATAATCCGTTCCTTCGGATGAACCGATTTCAGGCAGGCATTCAGAAAGGTTGTCTTTCCCGATGACGTGCCGCCGCTGATCAGGATCGACACTCGTTGCGTGATTGCTGTGTTGATGAAATCGAAAATTCTGTTTTGCTTCAGATGTTCGATCAGCAAACGGTCAATGTCGCTCAGTCCTCCAACAGCAACAGAAACCTTGTCCAGTGAACCGCTATCCCTGTATTCCTCCAAGCTAAAATTGCTAACGACCTGCTTGCGGATCGATATCGATCCGCCGTCCGGTGCAGCGGGTGGAAGAACGACCTGAATCCGCTCGCCAGTCGGTAACGCAGCGCTCAGGATGGGCGCGGATTTACTGACGAACTGATCGGTCGCGCCCGCGACCCGTTCACCGATATTCTGAATATCTGCTGCTGAAAGCGCATGAACCTCGTGGAATTCCATGTGGTCAGCACCAAGTCGCTCAACATAGACGTGATCTGGTTTATTGACCGAGATTTCAACGACCTTTGGATCGTTGAGAAATGGCCGCAGAGGCTCAAGTGCCCGATCAAGAAAGTAATATCTGCTTTGTGTGGCTGTTGCCGCACTATTTGCCCCTGCGTTCACGTTGAATTTCCTTCATCGCCTCTGTTACAGGATCGTCGTACATCGCTGAGAAATCGAGGTCCTGACGCACAAATATGAAAATACGTTCGCCTTGATGGACGCTGATTGTCGGCTTGATGCGCAGGTTCTCGTTCAGAGCGGTATTTGCCATCTGAGAGAAAGTGTTGGCGATTGTCTCGCGGGCTAGTTCTTCTCCGCGTTTTGCATCATCATTATTACGACCGAAGGCTTCAACGCTGCCGAAACCTGTCAGATAACTTGCGCCGGCGCCCACCACGGACAACATGATGGATGCATCGAACCGTTCACGCCATTTTTTATCGACGATGCCAGTGAGACCTGAACGCCCCAAGCTGTCAGTACCCACGGAGTTCAGGCGCACGCTTACACCATCATCACGCAGTAAGCGGGTCCAGACTACGAAAACGCGGGTCTGGCCTGTCATTACGTCGCTTTGATATTCACCGATGAGCCGGGTGCCGATCGGGATCAGAATGCGACGGCCATCAAAACTGTAGACATCTTCTGACGTGATGGCGCGAACCTGGCCTGGCAGATCGCTCACAATCGAGGTTTCGAGAATACCGGGTATCATCGTGCCTTCAGGCACAACCGCGTCGATGCGCTTGATTTTCGTAGCCTTGGCATTCCGATCCGCCATCACCGAGGCCGTCGCCAGAAACTTACTGTTTCGGTCTTCGCCAGCAACATTCGGTGTTCCATCGCCATTATCGACACCCGGACCGCCATTCGCTCCGCCTGATCGCGCGTGATCCATCTGGATCAGCTTCGATTTGAACCGGTCTGGAAATTCTTCAACAACTTCCGGCTCGGGTGCCTGAGTGGGTTCGTTCACGGCGACCGTCGGTGGAGGAGGGGGAGGAACACTAAATGTCGTGGTGTCGACCTGCTCCGGCTCTGGTGGCGGTGGAGGCGGAGGAATGTTGATGATATTTGGTTCGAGCTGTGTAGGCGGCTGATCCTGATCGCGCACGAATGACGGCGGTCTGAACGACGTCGTGCTAAACTCCTCATCACCCCTCACGAGATCTCGCGGCTTCTCGGAGGGCTGTTTTAGAACAAAATAAGCCATAGCTACACCGGCCAGCAGAAAGACGGCCATCGCAGCTGTTTGATTCCGTTTTGCATTCTTGTTGCTGACGCCGGAGTCATCAGCCGCCGCCAGTGCTTCCAATTCGGGAGACTGTTTCATCCGTTGCCGCTCCCTCTTCTCTTGGTTGCCGCTTGATCAGGTACGGGGCCCATGATGTCAGGATCGGGTGCGCCAAAATCTGGCTTTCGAAGATTGAAAATGCAGATCCACTGATCGCCGTCGCGAAGCGTGTATTGTGTTGCCGTTCCGTCCACGACCAGATACTCGCCTTCTTTGCGGAAGTTTCGGAGTGTCTCGGAAAAGTCACCGTTTACTGCAAAGATTGCAGGTGTCCGACCGGGGAATTTGAAGAAGGTCTTCTTGCCGTCATCGAAGATCATCGAGGGTTTGAGTTTCGTATCTCCCGAAAAAGAATAGTCAATATTGACGTTGGCCTTGTCTATTTTGGAGACATTGGGATTGGCAGCACGATATTCGGCCTCTTTGAGCATCGCTGCATTCAGATCCTTTTCGGGATAGATGAAGCGAACGCCAAAGACCTTCTTGCCAGCATCTGGCGCGTAGTCGTGCAGCTCCAGAAAATAGATGCGCTTGGTCGTGACAACGTTCATGTTGGTGACGACGTTCTTAGCCGTCGGCTTAACGAAGAGGATGTTTCCTTTTTCGGTTGGAGCAACCTGCCAACTCTCTGTATCCCCAAGCGAAATGGTCTCAAATTTTTCATCCTCATCGAAGATGATCATTGTCGATATACCGTACGTCGCAGAGATTTTGACGACATTGTTGGGTTGATAGACGACACTGGTCACACGTGAATCCAGCGAGCCAGCCCTGGGCGTCTGGGCAGCGTGGGCGTGTGAAAGGAGGACGGCCGAGAACGCCGCCGCTAAGTGCAAGCGGTTTTTCATCCCTTGCTCCCTTCCGTGACGGTTTCCTGATCCCGCCTGTAATTATAAACCTGGAATCCGAGTGGATTTTCAAACCGCCATTCATTGGTGGCTGGTTCGTCCGTATAGCGATAACGCACGACACCAATATAGTGTCTGGTGATGGCATCGGTATCGGACTTTTCAGTCGTTGAAAAACGGACGAGAGCGGTGGAACTGTTGGGGAAGGTGACAGACTTCACATCGACAAGTACACGCTTGTTCTTGCCGTAAACCTTAGCCGGATTTTTCGGGTTGGCAGTGCTATATTGCTCCTGTAATTCGCGAGCGGCATCACCTGTCGATAACAGTGCTGCCGTGCCGAAGTTTGCATCAATCGCGTAAGGATCATAGCCTTCACGTGTCCTGATATACCGAACGACGTTTGCTTGGGTAATTGCGCGTGAATCCGTCAGATTTTGCGCTTTTGTCAGGCCGCTTTTGGTTTCGATGTAACCCGTAGCCTTGTCTACGATGACAATCACAGGCTCGAAAGATTTTAACGGAACCAGCATAACGAGTGCCAGCAACGCGAAAAGCGCGACGAGCCCGAATATGATGGTTACGAACCATGCCACGGCTTTTGAACGTTTTGCTTTCCGGACGATTTCGTTCTCCCAACGATCACCGTCCTGAAAATAACTTCTCAATGCAGCTTCTTTGGAATCGGTCATGATCCAACCCTTTACCTCTTATGAACCTGCAGCATCAGCGAGGCAGGCTGTTGCTGCTTATTCGGTTTTGCATTGCTTCTTTTGCGCCCTGACTTGTCGGGGAAATCGAACCTCCATCGCGGCCGCCGCCAAAGCGATTGTAAAGTGATCTCCCGCCATGGTAGCTCGCACCGATCCCCTTGAAGCTAGCTCGCGCAATTTGCGTTGGAGTGGTGACACCTGTCATGTGAGAAACCCGTGTCGCGGCAGCGCCAATACCAAGGGCAAGACCACCTGCGATGCCCTGAGCAAGGACCTGGATGTTCAACAGCACAAAAGCGCCTGCGAAACAAAGCAGAAGGAAGGCTGAAATATCACTCAGCGTAAGGCGTCGCTCTATAGCGGCAGCGGATACCTTCGTCAGCTCAGGGTCCATTGCGGCGATAAGGAAAGCGGCGACGACAAACACGAATAACGGGATCAGAGCGTATAGAAGAACTTGTTGGAACCACGCCTGCCCAAGGCTGCGCGATTGTTCAAACAACATGCAGGCGATGAAGATAGGTGCGGTCCCGATCAGGACCCATAGCATCACCTTGGCAAGCACAAGTATTGCGAGAGCAACAGCGATGAAGATTGCCACGCAGGCCATGATGAGAAAGCCCACCATAGAAGGCAAAACGGAAAAATAGCCGGATTGCTCGGCAAACGCAGAAGCCGCCTCATTCGCGGTTTTCCAGATCATGGAAAGACCATTTGTCGGTTCGGTAATTCCCGTCCCGGTAGCGGTCAGGATGGCGCGACCTACATCTTCGGGGGTATTGTTCAGCCACTTATAGAAAAAATCGTTGAAGTATCCCCAATTGCTGATCAATGCCAGAATGAAGACCATGCGGAATACGCGTGTAACAATTTCTGCCACGCTAATCCGCGAAGTCCCCATTATTACCTGGATGCCGTAATATCCAACATAGGCGATGAACATCACCTTGAGCAGCGGCGTGATTTCAGAGCCAATAATATTGTAAGCCTGCGATGAAAAATTCTCGCCTGAATTATCTATTCTCTGTAAAAGATCGCTCAGGAAATCATGCATAGCGGCCCCCGATTATTCCGTTGCTATCGAATTGATCGCATCAATGGCAGTCGCTTGATCGCCATTAACAAAGGCCATAGGTCCACAGTCTTGCCGAATGTCTTCGGCAAATGACGTGAGATTTGCGGGACGTTTGCAAGGAGCAGTCTTTTCCTTGACCGTTCCACAGCCGGCAACGCAGGCTGTGATGGCGGCAAAGATAAAACACTTCAGGAAGGTGATAGCGATGTTAGTTTGCACTGTACGTCAACACCTTCTTGGAATTGGAAATGTCGGTCAGGCGGCGCTGATTATCGGCCTGTAATGACGACACCGCACCGTTCATCACGCCGATAAGTTCGTTGATGGTCAGTCCTGCCTGCACTTGCAGCTGCGTGTTTTGGTCGATGGAACCTTTAATGTCCTTTGCCTGACCGATACTCTGGCCGGCCTGTTCAAAAGCACTTCGCCGCGTCGTTACCGCCTGTTGTGAACCATTTACGAGTGCGGCGACACCAAGGACAGTGTTGACCATCTGTTCATAGGACTTGTCTCCGCTGAAGCTGCTATTAGCTTGCCCAGACAAATTCTTAACGAGCTGAAGCCCGTTGATGAAAGTGGACGCCACCTTGGCGATGTCACTGCCCATACTTCCAAAATTGGGCACTCCGCCGGACATAAGGCTGTCAAATGAGGGCATTGACGATACGCTAAAGCCATTCCCGACGGCCAGGTTTTGCATCTGGTTTGCATCGCCGCCGCGATCACCGGTCACGGCCTTCAATGTCTCCTCGACCGTTGTCAGGATTTCTTTGTTTGTCCCAAGGATTTTCTCCGTTGTTTCGGATGTTTGCTTGGCCACTTTATAATTTGATTCATCGATTACCGGCACGCCTCCTGCCGCATGAGCAGCAATGGAAGCAAACGATGATAGAGCCACGCCAGTCGCTGAAGCCAAAATGGTCAGTCGTTTCATGTTAGTCTCCCTTATTGCGGATTTAGCTTCAACTTGATGTGCGCCTCGCGTTCACGCTTTTGAACGCAAGCCTTCTCTTCAGCATTCCATTCCATGCCGGTACGGGGATCGCAGACGCCGGTTGTTTCTCGTGGCTTATCGTCATTTTTCTTAAACGAAGCCGATTGAGACGCGCCCGAACTAGCGGTGGCTGAAACTGCATTGCGGCTGTTGAGCAGGTCGGCAAACGAATTGCCCAACAAAATCGCCTGATTGACCATTTCGAGGTTCGCGTTTCGAGCGGCAGAGTTGTGATCCCAGCTGTCTTGAATGGTGTCGGACTGCACACCGCCGAGCTGGGTGAGCCATGAGGCGACGTTGGCTGTGCTTTCTTTTGTCGCCTGCGTGTTCGCCATTGAATTAATGGTGGAATCCCGCATGCCGGAATATGCAATATCACCACCGCCGTAGTTCATGGGCAGATCATTTGAACCGCCGAATGCTGGAGTCCATTTCTGCGTGATATTCCGCACGTACCCCTGCGTTTCTTTGAAGGGTGGAATGCCGCCGTATTTATTCACGTTGCCTGCGCCCGCATTGTAGGCTGCAAGGGCGTGGTTAGCGTTGCCGTTATATCGCTTGAGCTGTTGTTTCAGATAACGAGCACCACCGCGCAGGTTCTGTTCAATGTTATGGGGATCTACGCCCAACTCTTTTGCGGTATCAGGCATCAACTGTGCCAAACCGATAGCTCCCACGCCCGATTTCGCGCATGGATTAAAGCGGCTTTCCTGATAAACGAGTCCCAGAAACAGATTTTCGTCTACACCTTCTTCGCGCGCCACTCGTTTGACCAACCCGGAAATTTCCGGATTGGCTTTGGCGGCTGCGACTGGGTCGTCTTTTCGCCCCGGTCTGTAGACGGCGCATGTTACGCTCTTATTGAGGGAAAACCGGTTTTTATCCGTCTTCTCGATATCTGACGTTTTTTGGTCACGAACCGTTCTTTCGGACAAATTCGACCCGTCAATGACAGGAACGCCACCCGCCAATGCTGATAAAGGCATGGTAGCTGATGCCAAAAATATGCATAGAGCAGTTTTCCTATGCATTATGGCTCTCCCATCCGCAGAATTCAGCCAACCAGTTTTCAGGCTCATCGCCATATCGCTCCCGCAGCACAGCACATTCTTCGATGGTCTCTTTTCGACCCGATAATACTTTGACGAGATCAGGCATTTTAGAGAGATCAAGGCGGGCAATGACGGAGTCGTTCCCGTGTTTGATTAGAAACGTGCGCTTTTCAGGCGGGGTGTTTTTGATGAAATTGAATTCCTTAACGCTCAATCCAAAGCGTTTGATGTAGCTCTCTTCGTCAGCTCGCGGGTTTGGGAAATGGATATTCGTGGCTGATTGCTCAATAAGGGTGTGAGACGCCTTTGCTTTGGCAATATCGGCGGCTGACTGCGTTCCAAAGCCTACAATACCGTTGAGCTTACGAATGGTTTTCATCTTATCGATGATAAAATGACTGAATGTTTCGTCCGTGAGCAGTTGCCAGCCTTCGTCCATGAAGAACATGACAGGATCGCCGTTCAGAAGTTCATCGAGACGGTGATAAAGGTACATTAATGCAGGGGTTCGAATATCCTCGTTGCCGAGGATGCTGGTCATATCGAAACCGAAGACACTACGTCCGGAGAATGAAAGCACATCATGTTGTGCATTGAACAGCCAGGCTTTCTCGCCGTCGATCCAAGGACGCAGTCTTGATGCCAGGTCGTTCGCATCTGCCCGCGATCTGCCTAACAGGAGGCCCGAAAGGTTGGGTAAATTGCGCTGAGCTGCCGGCTCTTTCATAATACGCGCAATCGCCCGTTCCAGCGTATCTGCGTCCTCCTGGCTGAAGTCGCGGTGATCGCTTGATCGCAACATTGATTTCAGAAGACGAAGCAGAAAATCACGATTAGGGCCGGAGTTTTCTAGCTGAAGCGGGTTGAAACCAGTAGGTGTTCCCGGTGAGAGGACTTCGTAAACTCCTCCCATCGCCCGCACGAAGATCTCGGCACCTCTATCTTTGTCAAAAAAGACAGCTTTCGGCATTGGACTGACACGCATTGCCTGGGCTAGCAAGAATGTCAGAGCAACGGTCTTGCCGGAGCCAGTTGGCCCAGTGACCAAAAAATGGCCAATATCGCGACGGTGAAAATTGAACCAGTATGGTGTTTGCGAGGTCGTTTCGAGTATCGTTATCGGCAAGCCCCAATGAAGATTATCCGATTGCCCAGTCGCGAAATTATGCATCGATGACAAGCCGGAGAAATTAGCCGATGACAGCATGGCCTTACGCGCACGATAGCTGTGGTTGCCTGGCAATTGCGCCCAGAAGGACGCTTCAAGGTTTATGTCCTCCCGAAGCCAGTTGATGTTCATATCGGTCAGGCAACTACCGAGTTCGGAAACTGACTTGCTCAAACCATCAAGGTCGCGTGAGAGGCAAAGCAAAGAGAAATGGTGGATGCCAAAAACAGCCTCCTGGTTCATGAGACTATTGAGAGCAAAGTCGATATCGTTCTCGACTGCACTTCCGGATTCATCGGAGGCGGCAATCTGGCGCTGAAGTCGGGTGATACGCTCCTGCGCTATCGGTTTGTCGGAAATTGTGAAGCTCTGCGTGAGGATGAATTCATGGTTCACCTGCAGTAGTCCATCCAGCATTCCCGGACCGGTGTATGGCGGATACTCTTTGATGGAGAGCATCGCGCCATAGCGATTGTCGTCATCGGTGGCAGCTTGCGTTTGCATCGCTCGCTTACCGAAATGCAGGCGTGACGTTCCTACGTAATTTCGAATTCCCATCCGCGGCAGGCGCATTTTGCGCGGCACGCCGCAGGTCAGGATTGTGTTGATGAATTCGCACGGTTCGGAATATGGCTCCCCATTGCGATAGGTTATACCGAGCTCGCGCGCCCCATATTTCTGCAGCTCACGGGTCACGTTGGTGGCGAGCTCTTCGAGCTCGGTTACTATTTCCCCCGTTTGCTGATCTCGAACCTCGGTTCCGCCGGATAGCGTGAAAGCACGGCTTACCACGTCGCTTAGGCCGAGGGCGCCGCGCATATTGGTTCGCACGATGGAGAGATAAATTTCGTTGGCGAACATGCGTTTATGACGCAATTGGCTCATATACCGGCTGTTTAGTTGATCACAAAACGGGTCATCGAAAGCGCCACCAATTTCGGAATCGACCTGTCGGCGAATAACAGTCGACCAGACAGAAAAACGGCTCGATCCAAGCGCTCGAATGATCGTATTCTGAACATTCGAGCGCATATTGAGTTCGGCTTGATCTTCTGTTTGGAAAAAGAGGCCATCTAGCTTAATCACCGACATTAGAGCGCCGTTTTCCAAGCCAATCACAGTATCGGACAGATGCCGCAGATACGGGATATGTGTTGCCATAGGCCGCTCATTGTGAGCGACCTTGCCAAATCCGAGTTCTTCCCTGACGACTTTCAACATTTGCTATGGTCCGTACGAATTCGTTCCCCAGAAGGACTTGTTGCGTGTGCGGGGCGTTTTGCGCGCGGTGACTTCGAATACATCGAGGATTTTGTTGTCCCAGGCGCAAAGGGAGAACAGAACCAAATAGCTGATCGGAGCCAGAAGCAGCGTCCAGAACGACTTGCTGACCAGCCATGCGATGATTGTGATGCCGATAACAACGACGACTGCCATATACGGAACGCCCCACATGGTCGGAGATCGGGTCAGCCCGATTACCAACGGGGTCAGTTGCGGCTTTACATCCTCGTACTCAGCCATCGCTAGTTTCCAACCGTGCTAATCAGCTCGTCGACGATTGATGGAGCGCCGAAAACAAGACCGATTCCGAGGATCACGCCGCCAGCAAGAAACCAGGAGAGGCGGCCAGCGAATGCGAGGAAACCGAGCGCCATCACGGCTATGATTGCAAACAGACGGCCAATAGGGCCGCTAATGAAATCAACGATAGCTTGAAATACTGTCTGAACCGGCGCGAAGGCACCACTAACGCCACCTGACTGTGCTAATGCCAAATCCGCACTGACTATTTGCGCGGCAGCAAGCAATCCAAGGAAAATTGCCAGCTTTGAAGCGCTGATATGCCAAACCTTATTCTGTGCGCTGATCATCCCTCTCTCCTTAAAAATGCATCACGCCACCAACGAAGGTGCCGGATTTCTTGACTTCAATGACCCCGGATTGAGTTTTAGTCGCTACCACCGGCGAGGATCTCTGACCGCCGCCAACGAGCTTCTTTCTCAGTGCTGGCCTGGTTACACCGAGCTGGTAATTGACGACCTTAGCGATGTATCCGACGGTTTCCTTAAACGGTGGAACGCCGCCGTACTCATAGATGCGGCCTTCGCCTGCGTTATAAGCAGCCGCAACAAGCAGGGGGTTTTGGAACTCGTCCAAAAGCACCCGCAGATACTTAACGCCGCCTTCAATATTTGACGCCGGATCGCAGACGTCGAGGACGCCGAAGCGCTCAGCGGTTCCCGGCATGAGCTGCATCGGCCCGCGTGCGCCTTTGTCTGAGTTGCGAGAACGATCGAATTGGCTTTCTGCCCAAGTAATGGCGGTAGCAAACAGAGCATCAACTTGATGTCGGCGAGCAGCCTGTTCGACCAGAGTTTTGATTTCCTCTGGTGTTAGCGGGGAGGGGCCGCATTCGGGAGATGCAGGGGCCTTTTTGTTGAGAGGTAAATGACCAAAAGGGATATCTTCACTCTGATATAATGTATCCGATTTGATAATATCAGCTAGTGAGCCCGTGGATATAGAGGCGCTCATTGTATTACCAATATGATTATCCACTCTAGTATCGCTTTCACTTTTATCCTCAGCTGCAACGACGCCATCAGTACCCACGACAAATTCTTTGTTTTCGCTTGCCAAGCGGCTGTTGAATACTGTCACACCCGAAGGCGAACCGGATCGGTTCTGGGTCGTGGAATTGCTGTCGCTATTTCTCGAAAAAGGCTCGATTTTACCTGTTTCATCTGCGCACGCGACGGTAATCCCAAATGGGGCGAACAGTGTGGCGGTAAGCAATAGCGTTTTGACTGATAACTTTTCCATTCTAGCCCTCCAGCACCTTTCGCAGGCCTCAAAAACACTGTTGAGGTTGCAGCGAAAACAGATTAAGTTCGCAAGAATATAATACCGATTTGGCTAAGTCATACATGCTTTTTTGCAAATCAAAAACCCCTTATTAATAAGGTGAGTGAATTATCAATATGGTTAGGGTTAGAAATTGAAGAGAACCATAGCAATCGCAATGAGCAGTTGTTTGTTGGCGACATCTGCAATCGCAGCGCCTGCAATCAATAAGGATTACATAAAGTCGCTGGCGTCACCAGGGAAGACCGTGCTTGTCATTGAGTATTATGACGGAGACGGAAAAGTTACGGCTCGAAAGGGGTTCGCATCGGCTTCCGGCTATAAGGCGACTTCACCGACCGAATTTCGGGTTGATGATAAGACCGTCCTTAATCTGTATGGGCTGGAAGCCTGCAAAGGCGAAATGGTCAACCGCAAGGATGATTTTGCTGGCTCTTGCACAGACTACGCCAAGCAGCAGCTGCAGATCATGTTGCAGTCACCGAAGGTTCTCTTTTGTCGGGCATTTGTAAGTGAAGAGAGCGCACCCAAACAAAATGTGACGTGCTACGGCTATTACAATTACCCTGGGAGCCTGGACACCGTTGATATGCTCGAAGAGCAACTGCTTTCTCTCGGCGCGCTGCGCATTGCGAAATCGAAAGACGGGAAGCTGGAGCGTCCCGATCTGGAGAACGCGCAGAAGATTGGAGAAGACGGCTCCTATGGAATGTGGGCCGATCCGCGGGTGAAGGCCCAATGAAGCCAGCCCTAATATCGTTATGTATGGTCCTTTTTTCGCCAACGGCAATTGCTGCGCCAGAGGGATATTTCGACCTCCAGCCGGGCGTTACTTTGGAATCTGGCGATACGTGGGTCTTAGAAGGTCGGCGCTATCGTCTCTATGGTGTTCAGTCATGCCTTCGGGGAACTGCTTTCACTGATACGACCGGAAGAAAGAAGGACTGCGGCGAGGCATCGCTTGCCGTACTCGCCGCTTACATCAAAGACACCAAACCTCTGTGCGCTCCGGTAGCGCACACAGCCGATACTTCTTATGTCATTTGCTACGCCACAATCGGCGGAAATCGTCTCGATCTAGCGACAGTGTTGATAACGAGCGGTTATGCATTTGCCGCGCTGAAGGCTGACGGTCTCCCCTATTACCCCGCATACGCGGTGGCCGAACAGGAAGCTCGTGAGAAGCGGGCAGGCCTCTGGCAATTCGAAGACGTTCAGCATCCTGCCATCCTGTTGAGCAAATCGGCAAACGAACGGACGAGGAATGCCCAACAATGAAATATCTGATCGTCGCAATGTCATTTGCCCTCGCATCGACACCAGCATTCGCAGCTGATGCTATTAAACACGCGTCCGCTGCCAACCTATCGGTTCAACCTAGCCAGCCGGAACCGCTTCCAATCTTCAAGGGTCGTGTCGCGGTTATTGATGGTCGAACTCTTTGGTTTCCCGTTTATGCCCAACGAGTTCGGCTCGCGGATATTGACGCGTGCGAATTGCCTCAATGGGCACTTGATCCGAATTGGACCAACAGGGACGTTACAAAAGCACCGCCGCCTGTACCCTGTGGCCCCATTGCAAAAGCCTGGCTCAAAAGAACGATCGGGGCGTCGGCCGTCGCCTGCGGTGTCGTCGGCTATGATGCTGAAGGCATGGCACGAGCAAGATGCACATCACGGGGACGCGACCTGGCTCTCGAAATGCTTCGCGTGGGTTGGGCGAGGGTGGATTCACCCAACCTCAGCCATCCTCAATATATAGACTATCAGCGCGCCGCAATATCTGCGCGATATGGCATGTGGGCGACCTATGTCCTGGACATGAACGAGTGGCGGCGAAGGGCCGTCGATAAAACGCTCGATCGTCAGCCAATTGCAGATTTCAACTTACTAGTAGAGCGGAAAAGCGAGATATCTCCCCCGTTTGCCGACGCGCACAGAAAGCCAAAAAGGACAGACAGATAGTTGTTGGAGATCGCTCATATGGTGCTCAATTTCGCGCGCGATCCCATGGCCTGTCTGTTGCTGACCATCTTGTTATCGTTTTTGCTTATCATCCCGTCGTCCAAAATCTGGTGGGTCCACGGCATAATCGCGGCGCTGTTAATGACGACGTCGCTCTTTTCCACGAGCAGCGGCAAATGTCAGTCGACGCATTCTTGATCGGCGTTTTTGCTTATCCCGCGGTATGCCGCGACATTCCAAATCAGCTCCTGGTCTATCGCGTTGGAATCTACTGGTTCTGCGCATTCACACTTATCGCCCTGTGCAGTTATGCGGCCGGAGATCTCGTCACAGGGTCGCCCTTACACGATCAAGCCATATTGCCCACACGGCACCATTCAACCGCTACAATATGAGGATGATTTGATATGAAACAGCTTCTGTTTGCGCTTGCTGGCCTGGGCACCGTCGTCATGTTGCCATCCAATGCTCTTGCACAGGACAAGGGAGGGACGCCATCGTGGGGCTGTCAGGTGCTCTTGTGCGCAGCATCATCAAACCCTTCGTGGCATGGTGTCCCTTATTGCGTCCCGCCAATGACCAAGTTGATCAAGGCCATGGCAGAACCGGGTTTCTCATGGCCAATTTGCATTGAAGCTAAGTCTGGCAAACCCGGATATCAGCCATACGAGAATTGCCCATCTGATTTCAAGGAAGCCAGCATTATGAGTGATCGCGGCGCGTTGCTGTCCAACCGCTGCGAAAAGACAATCAACACCTGCACCAACAAGATCAGGGAACAGAACAAAGAACTTCAGCAGTACAAGGATGTTCAGTTTCGTGAGCTTGGCAATTCGGATCGCGGAAATAGTTGTCGAAAGGTGGTCTCCATTGCTCGTCCAATGCGAAAAGCCCCCTACTTTTTTGACATTCCCGATTATCAAGGTTTGAAGGGGCGCTATTGGTTCAACTTGAAACTTTAAGCAGCTCTAATGAATCAGAATGCACTTCTCCCACTGGCAGCAAGCGCCGGCATCGCAGTCGTGTGGGCGGCACTTGGTTCCCGGTCTCCAAAGTTTCGATAAACGTGAAAGCAGTCCAAAGGGCAATATCGTTGCAGTCAAAGCAATCCCGTCACGTTGTCTTGTCCCCGATGATCCAGAGCTGAGCGCCAATCTCGATATTCCAACCCAGGCTGAAGCAAAGGATGGTTGAATTTGCCAAAGATCAATCATCCAGCGAATGGATTGCGACTGACCGGAAACAACAGAAGCCCAGTCACGGGCTTCTAATGCAATCAGATTTTCTTATCAACGCTTTTCAGAACAGCCACCACTTCGCATTTCGTCAGCGTTATCCGCCCGGAGATAATGGAGGCCGCGAGGTAGACCAGTTTTCCTATAGCGTCATCAACATCTTGCGGCTCATAATCGACCAACTTGCGTGGGTCTCCCGTCAACGTGGATAGTTCCAGCAGCCGTGTGGTCGGGCTAGCGTCGCATGACTCATCCGCGCCTTCTCTATCCCGCCAGTTCACCTCATCACCAATGACAACCATATTTACCTCCAAAAATAATTTTCAGAAGATAAGGGACGATTTGAAATGCAAATATTTAAGCGGATGCGAATGATGGTAGATCGAATAAGGATATTCACTAGATCCTTATGATGAGCCGACCATCGTTCGTTTTTTCCCTCCTCAAAGCGCTATTAGTGCAAAACTGTCATCCCAAAATCTAACCGATAAAAGCATTGATTATCGGATGACGTGCGTTAGGATACGAAACACTACGAAGAGAAACGAAATTTAAATCGATAAGATATTGATAAAAAACGGAAAGTTTTTTCTCGCTCCTCCAAATGATGGGAGTGATTTAAAAGAATTATTCAAACGTATCGTCGCGTCAGGTGCTGGTCGCCGGCTGGGCGCGGACGATTTTCCAGCAGGTCCATGGTCGCCCGAACTTCTTGCCGAGGCAATTACCCTTGTCGATCCCAAGCGAATGGGCGTTGATCTTCGAACGGTACAGATCTGGTTTCAGGAAAATGAAAAGGGAATTAGCACTACCAATATCGGATTGCTGGCGAGGGTTTTAAGTTGCGGTGATAAGTCTGCAACAAGTGCATGGGTTATTGAGCTCAGCGCTGCTCAATCGCGTTTGGTTGCCAGAAGGCGTGAGCTGAAAAAAGCGGATGTCATTACAGCGACCGAGTTTACCCAAGACGTCGCCGAAATCGCCCCCGCTCTAGTAAAAACGCCGATCAAAGGCGATAACCAAATTCAGCGATCAACACTTGCAAGACGAACGGAGAGGCTTTTTAGCGAGGGGTCTCCTCTCAATTTGGCTGCTTTGGTTTTTGCTGGAATGTCCGCTCTTGGGTTCCTCTCGTACATCATCGGCATTCACAACGTTAAATTCACCCGGTCCGATGGCGTCATCAAGCAGGTGGGCTTCCTTTGGACGGCGAACTGGACACTGGTGTTCATGGTGTTCCTCCCGCTATTCCTGGCCTTCGTATTTGAGCTCATACATACGTGGAAGAACGAAGAACGAAGGCGGCTTCTCGATGACGCACACGAGGACAGCAATTGTGCTTGGTGGCAAATTATAGACACCTCATCAGGTTCTTTTTGGGCGGTATTCCTAATTTGCCTGCTATTTGCTGGTGTGTTTCAGTGGATCGGCGTTTGTTTGGTACCCCTAATGAATGGGGGCGCCAATTACGCAACTGATTGGGACACTATCGCCATAATACGACCTGAAGTATTGACGATACCTGTCGCGATCGCTTTTACATTATTTGCTTATCTTTATATGTGTCTTTCGTTTTATCTCTTTTTCGCCGGTCTCATTTTGCTTTATTCCGTCATAAATGATTTTGGGAAACTGAGCGAAGCTTCAAAAACACAGACACATGCTGGACATGATACCGACTTAAACAAAGCCGCTTTCTGGGTCATGCGTTGGGTTTTTCGCTGCTCAGTTTTAGGAATTTTGATCGCGACCGTGATGAAACTACAGAGCTCCTATCTTGCCTCAAATGGCACGAGTGTGGTGGCTTGGGTAATAAACGATCTGATGTCAGGTTTTTCCGAGCGCGCCGATGTGCGAAGCCGTATTAGTTATAGAATGCCTACGCATTTCAGCAGCTTACTTATCGTATTATCGACCTGTTTTGTCTATTTTTATGGATTGATCCGTGTGCGAGCGGGAGGTCAGTACCAAGTGCCTTTGTTGAAGATGACTGCGGTAGTAATGCTTTTACTTGTAAGCTATTTGTCGGTTGATGCATTCACCGGCTTCTCGGTTCTGATGTTTTCCGGACTGCTAATTGCTATTTATGGCCTTTTTGATCCAGCCTTTGGGCCGCGTCGCATGTGTGAGGGAAGAAATCAAAGTGTTTCATAATTTGCTCGACCGATGGGATGAACAGCGGGTACGACGCGGAGAAGAAGCGAAGAAGATGACTGCTGTCATTCTTGATGCAGAACGTGCATTTCCGAATGCTGCCAGCGTTCACAGCATCGATCAATTTTGTAGTCTTGCTGAACAGACTGCTGTCACTCCATCATTCTATAGAGCACCAAATAGCATCGATAATCATTTTGACAGGCTAGGGGATTTCCTAAAATTTTCATCAGACATATCAACTGACATTGAGCAAAATACTCAGGTAACGGCTAAGATAACCGATAGCGGCTCACGCAACAAAGTCATGGTGATCTTTCACCATTGGAATGCAACAACGCGAAATCGACAAATCGCAAAGTATTTCTCGAAGAGAGGAATTACTGTTGTCGAGATCGCTATGCCTTATCATTTTGAGAGAAGCCGTCCGGGATCAGACTATGCTGATCATATGCTAAGCGCAAATCTTGGACTAACAATCCAATCGATTCGACAGGCCGTTTGGGATGGACAGAAACTCATTCGATGGCTGAAAAGCGAAGGTTATCAAGAAATCTCGGTACTCGGAATGAGTCTTGGTTCATGGGTCGCAGGATTAGTCGCTGCACATGATATCAATGTATCGAAAGCCTCTCTGTTTCTCACAGCTGGAAGCCTGGCCGATATGGTCTGGACCGGTCGAGCAACGCGAACCATACGCGAGAGCCTAGAGACTACGATTGACCTTACTCATCTTCGTAAGGCTTGGGCACCGCTTGATCTTGGAAATTATACTTACAGTCTTGCACGTGCTAATTTAGATATTCAAATTGTCTTGGCAAAAAGGGACAAGGTTGTGCTCCCTGAATTATCGGCTGTGCTTTTGGAGAGACTTTATGATGCAGGCGCGCAGCCCAATGTGTTGCAATTAAACTGTGGTCACTATTCACTGGCGATCCCACCGTACATATTAATGGCAGGGATAAATCTGCAGCGATTTGTGGCTTTACCATCGGAAATTGATCCCTAGTTTTAACAAGCTCACTCCGCCTGACGTCTACTTGGGACACGTCCACACCACTTTATTACCACGTCAAAGGATCAAACGAGACTGGATTTCCCCTTCAAAAGTGGAGGGCTTTAGTTAGATAAAATCTGACAGAAGACCTAAAGTTGACCCATAGGTATAAACAAGGGGTCCGACAACGGTGATCAACGCTTGATTGACGGTGATAGCTGTCGATAAGTGTGCCATCGCACCCCTGCGAGAACTCCGCGTTTAGAAAAAGGCGGAGTATGCTGCGCACCAAGCTGGGTCTCAACCTGTAGGTTGTTTCGGCCGTCCCGCTGGATACGTTGTAACTGATCAGGGCCTTGGTAGTGGTTCTGAGGCGAAGAGACCGCCTACAAAGTCGATCCCGTCGCCTCCGCTCAGCGACTCCAAGGGCCTGAAACCAACGGCTCGGTTCCCGCGCGAATGAGAAATCGGCTCGTAGCCAATCTGCGTGGTCGGCCGACGCGCAAGAAGCGGTTGATCGCTGTTTGAAACGCCATTCACAATCTCATAATTCAGATCTGTAGCAGTCATGCCCTGATCGACGAGCGTCACGAGGTCTTGTCCGCTGATCCATATCCGTTCACGCCTTCCATCGACGATTTTTGGATCGGCATTGCCGATGCGGATAACTAGCGTACGGATGCCGAATTTCAGCGCGTACATAGCGCAGGCGGCTTCGCCGAACGCTTTGCTGAGGCCATAGAATCCATCGGGTGCTAAGGTCGCATTCTCATCCCATTCTTGATTGGACGGATGCATGCCCACGATATGGTGGCTGCTCGCGAAGATGAACCGTTCAATGCTCTTCGTCCGGCATGCTTCGAGAAGGTAGAGGAGCGCGTTGTAGTTCGGTCCAATCGTTTCCTCATATGTCAACGATTTTCCCACAGCGCCCGCCAGATGAAGAATCCCATCAACGCCGTCCGTAATCCGATCGACGAAATCCCGCGAGGTGATGTCACCTGCCACGGCATCTTCGCCAACTTCTGTCTCTATAGGCTTTCGGCCGGTGAGGATCAATTCGTACCGCTCGCGAAGGAGTGGTCGGAGAAGAGTGCCAACGGCACCGGTAGCTCCAGTTATGAGAAGTCGTGGTTTTGGCATTTTCTCGTATCCGTTATATTGTCGGCGAGGATCTCTGACCCGCATTGTGGGTGACGATTTAGGCTTCAGAGTTCGACCAGTATCCCCTTGTCTGCGGTGACGCGTGCAATCGCTCTTTCGGGTACGAAAAGAGACGTGAGACGGTCTTCGATTAGAGCTGGGCCACGGAATGCGTCGCCGGGATTCAAATCGGTGCTTGCGATCAAGGAGATGGATGTTTCGGACCGCGTAACAGGATCAATCGTGGTTCGCTTCCGGTTAAGACTGAGCAGATGCAGTTCGTCACTCTTTGAGGGTATTGTCCGCGCGCTCTCGGTTGAAACGCCTACCGCTTCCACTGACCACGCCACGAATTCGATCGTATCCTCGGGCGCATGTACCGAGTAATTTTGCTGGTGCTCGGCATGAAATTCCTCAACGAGTGTTTTCAATCCAGCCGCATCGCTGGGGTAGGAGGGGACATCGACGGTCAGATAAGAGACCTGTCCCTGGTAGTGAGCGTCGACGGTGAAGCGGAGTTCCCTCTGAAAAGGATCGACGCCCATGCGATCCAGAAACGCCGTTCCTTCTTTTTTCAGGTCGTCCAACGCAATGCGGACCGCGTTGAAATCGAAGCTTCTGCTACTCGTAACGCGGGTCACTGAAAAGTCGAACTTGATGTCACCTGTCGCGGTCCCATAAGCGCAAAGAACACTTGCCGCATGCGGGAACAAAACCTCCCGCATTCCAAGTTCGCGAGCAAGACGTGCCGCATGCAAACCGCCGGCGCCACCACCGGATACCAAAAGAAACTCGCGGGGGTCGAAACCACGTTTAATCGCGAGTTCCTCGATGGCTGCTACCATATCCTGCTCGGTAACTGCCGCTATAAGGCTGGCTGCTTCCTCGATGGAAACGCCCAACGGCGTCGCAACGTCTCGTTCGATCGCTGCGCGCGCTTTTTCCACGCTGAGCGTCATCTGTCCGTCCGCGAAGGTCGTCGGGTCGAGAAGGCCGCGTACGAGATTTGCGTCGGTCAAGGTGGGGCGGTCGCCGCCGCGGCCGTAACAAGCGGGTCCCGGGAATGAACCCGCGCTTTCAGGTCCGACGCGGAGCATCCCGCCCGCATCGACCCAGGCGATGGAGCCACCGCCAGAACCCACGGTCGCTACATCAATGGATGGCACGCCGAACACGTGTCCGGCGATGGAGCCTTCACGGTGCATCGCCACACGGCCACCGCGTGCAATACTGGCATCGAGGCTTGTGCCCCCCACGTCGATGGTGATGATGTTACCATGCGTTACACCAGAGCGGGCCGCAAGCCGACAAGCGGCGGCCGGTGCTGTCGAGGGTCCGGATAGACACAGGTAGACAGGCTTTTCGGTGATTTCCTTGCTAGACGTGCGTCCGCCATTCGAGCAGACGAAGGTCGGTTGCCCGGCAAAGCCGTTCGCGGAGAGCCGGTCTTCCAAGGCAGAAATCTGAGTCTTGAGGACAGGCTTGAGAGAGGCGTCAATCGCGGTGGCAGATGTCCGTTTGTACTCGCCCATGACGGGATTGACTTGGTGGGAAAGACTATAGGGAACGCCCGGCAGAATGTCTGCGATAAGCATGCCGAGCGCGCGTTCGTGCTCCGGATTGATGTGGGACCAGAGAAGAGCGACAGCGACTGCTTCCGGCTGATGTTTCGCGCATGCGGCCAGTTGTTCTCTCGCCTGGCCAAGGTCCAGTTCGACCTCGACCTGACCCTCTGCATTCACCCTTTCGCGGATCGGGAAGGTCAGGGATCGTGGAATGTAGGGCAGGGGAAAGTCTTCCTGGATCGAGAAGCCATGCCGTCCGCCTGACCGGATGGACAGGACGTCACGGAATCCTTCGGTACATAGCAGTGCGGTCTTCGCGGTCTTACCCTCAAGGATGGCGTTCGTCGCAGCGGTCGTCCCACAGGCAAAGGCCGAACATGCGGCGAGCATCTGCTGGATTGTCATACCGACGGCCTTCGACATCAAGTCGAGGCCGTTGAAGATGCCCTCGGACAGGTCGTTGGGGGTCGTTAGCGATTTGAACAGAAGCGTCTCGGATTCGCTATCGCGCAGTACGAGGTCCGTAAAGGTGCCCCCGACGTCGACGGCGATGTTGAAGGGAGGTTTCGAGGACTTTGTCATCTTAGTTTGCCTGATAGGTTTTCGCTGAACGCAGAGCGCGCGTGGCGTCAATGTCAATTGCGAAGCCGGTGCTCGTTGCGGTGATTTCGACAAGGTAAGTTTCCCTTGCGCTCTCGACCGTGATCAATCCGTCCTCAACGGATCTTAATACCTTTGCTGGATCGCGTTCCGTGGGTCGTCCGTAGCCGCCGCCACCGCATCCTTCCGAAACGAGCCGTTCGCCCGGCTTGATCTCGACGTCGAAGAATATCGGCAATTCAACCAGCTGTCCGTCGCTCGTCTGCTTCCAGGCGAGATTGGGTGCTCCAGCCTTGCCTCCGGCAGTGCCGGGTGGTGGAAACGCACGAGCTCCACTGTTGCAGGTGAAACGCAATGTGTCCGCTCGAGCACGAAGAACACAGGAAGCGCCTCCCCCTCCAATCCACTTGCCAGGCCCAAACGAGTCAGTACGGATTTCGAGCTTCTCGACGATAACGGGTTGCTGATATTCGACGACCTCTACACTCGATTGCCACAGCATTCCCTGCGTTGTGCCGCTGCCGTAGGTGAGCCAGCCGTCGTAACCGGACGACGCCGGGCCGCCCCAGTAGCCGAGCATAATCTGATTCACGAAGGTTCGATGTTCGAAGCGAGAATCCGAACCAGAGACGACGGGTGCGGAAGCCGGATGACCGATCGTGCCATAGGCAGTACCAAGACCAGGACGCAGGTCTGCGAACATGGACTGCAGATGCTCGATCAGAATATGTGCCAGATTGGTCGTCGATGCGCAGGTTGCGGCCGGAAATTTTGGCTTTCCGATCGCACTGCCGTCGCGCATCAATATGGTCACGCGGCGTAGGGCGCCGGCGCACCGCGGAACTTCTGGGCCGAGAATATTCATGATTGCGGTCGCACAACATGCGAGGACTGTCGCCTCGTTCATGTTGATCCCGAGCGGCAGGTTGTCGATGTTATCGCGGAGATCGATTTCGATCTGCCTATTTTCAGGATCCACCGACAATTTCGCCCGCACGGGAATGCCGACGGGATATTCGGGAAGCACCGAGTCATGGAAGAACTCTTTTGAGACGCATCCGGCGGGCAGCTGAGCAATTGCCTCACTGGCCATCGCGTCGGCGTAGTCCTGGTACTCAGTCAAGAACTGCTTTACGACCGAGACCCCGAACTCCTCGCAGATCTCAAGGACACGACGCTCGCCCGTCCGAACGGCGCCCAGTGTGGCGAGATAATCTCCATAGAAGATTTCGGGCGCGCGAATATTGGCTTGGCAGATGTCGATGACCTCGGGAACATCGACGCCTTCCTTCTGAATCCGCACGCAAGGAAGCATAAGGCCTTCCTGATAATAATCCTGTGCGAGTGGGGCGTAAGTGTCGGGAGTCGGGAAACCCATGTCGCTGAAGTGGGCCCGCGCGATCGAATAGAATACGATCTCGCCGCCATAGAAGACAGGCGAGCAGAGCGTGAAGTCGGCGCAGTGCGTATTTCCGTGATAGCTGGAATTGTTCACGAAGCAGTCGCCTGGCTTCATGTCCTCGCCGAACTTGTCGACGACAGCTTGCGGGATAAGGTGGATCGCCCCGGTATGAACAGGCAAACCTTGTCCAGCGCTCAGCGATTGGAAGCGACTGTCGGTCACGGTGCAAGAGAAATCGAGGGCCGTGTTCAAAACGCCCGATCGGCCGGTCTTGGCGAGTGTGTTTGACATTTCGCGCACGACCGACTCGAACCGACGTCGCAAGACGACGACTTGGAACATCGAAAGTTTGGTAGCTGTTGAATATGCGGTGGCGTCCACGACATTCTTTCCAGATTTTGGATGGGATGACGCCCCCAGGCAAACGCTGACCTGGGGGCCGCTTCTTACTTGCGAGACCAGAGGTTCTCGAGCTTGTCGACGTTTTCAGGCGTGGCGATGCGTCCAGCGACCAGACAGCCTTCAGGACTGCACTTCGGGTCTTCCTTCTTGATCAATGCGATCGTGACGCGGATCGCTTCCTGGGCATGCTGGTACGCGTCGAAGGTGGTACCCACGTCGATATACTTGTCTTCCATGGCCTTTACAGCGTCGGGAAAGAGATCCTGGGTTGCGATGTAGACGTGCTTTGGGTCGCCAGCCGGAGCCCATTTGTCCATGCTTTCAAGCGCAGATTTCACTGCGGTTATGGCGAAGTCGCTGCCTAGGAAGATGCAGTTCGCGTTTGGGTTGGCGCGGAAGGCGTTGACCGTGCCGGATCGGAAAAGCTCCGGGTTCCACTCGGTCGGGACGGTCTGAAGCGTGGTGACAACTCCCGACTTGTCAGTGACTTCGTGCCATGCCTTGGAGCGGTTGACCGCGTTCACGTCCTTGAGCGCCCCTTCGAGCTCGATGCACTGGCCTTTGACGCCCTTCTCCTTCAGCAGTGCGACGAATGCCTCCGCAGTGGTCTTTGCCTGATTGTAGCTATCACCAGATACGTGCGCGTCCGGCTTCTGCGAGCTGGAGGAGTGGTCGAATGTGACAAACGGGATCCCGGCCCGCTTGGCAGCGCGGATTGACGATCCGATGGCTGCCGAATCCTCGCCGCGGGCGATAATCGCATCTACGCCCTGATTGATCAGATCCTCGATGTTCGCAGCCTGGCGCGTCGGATCATTGTCAGCGACGTTGATGATGAATTTGAAGTTGATGTCGGCTTCCTTGCCCTGCTTTGCTGCTTCACTTTGCAGGTATTCTTCCCACTTGCCGACGATCTCGTTCTCCTTGGAATTCCAAGAAAGGCCGATTGTTTTGTCCTCCGCGTGTGCCGCCGATGACAGTGCGGCGGTAGCAAGGATAGATGCGAATGCCAGTTTAAACCTCATATCTGTTCCCCTTTTCGGTTTGTGAGGTCGACGTCTGAAGTTGGGGTCAGCGGGTAGCAGGACGCTTGAAGGCGTCCATGTACATCGCGACGAAAATCACTGCGCCCGTAACGAGCTGGTAGATGTAAGGGTCAGCGCTGATTTGATTGAGACCATTGGAGATCACTTGGAAAGCTGCCGCGCCGATCAGAACGCCCGGCACGATCTTCCCGCGGCCTCCGGCCAGAGAGATCCCACCCACAACGGCGATTGCAATTGCGTTGAACTCGAGGCCTTTACCAAGAAATCCGCTGATGGATCCGACCTGAATGAAGCTTGTGGAAGCGGAGCAGGCTGCCAACAAACCGGCCAGTGCGAACGTGGAGAACACGGTGCGTCGAGTATCGAGCCCGATCTTCGCCGCTACGTCCTCGCCATTGCCTACCGCCGTCAGGGTCCGGCCATAGCTTGTCAACCGATGGACAATGTGCACTGCGCTAACGATAGCGAGCATGATGATCGTCTCAAAGAAGATTGGCCCGATCATCAGATTCGAAAGAGGGCTAACGGACTCGGGTAGCGCAATCACACGAGCGTTGGTGAGCATGAGGCCCAGCCCCCTGAACGCCATCATGGTGCCGAGAGTGGCGATGAGTGAGTTGATACGTAAATAAGCAACGAGAAAGCCATTGATTGCTCCCAGCAAGGTGCCGGACGCCAGGATCACAGCGAATGAAAGGAGGGGCGAATATCCTGCCTCCATCATCAACGCGCCGAGGGATGCAGATAAAAATGCATTGGAGCCGATCGAGATGTCGATTTTACCCGTGAGGATGACGAGTGCCATGCCAACCGCTGCAAGTGTCGACGGACCCATTGCATGCAGCATCGCAAAGAGGTTGCCAGTCGTCGCGAAGCTTGGAGCGGCCAATGCGAAGCCAGTTCCGACGATAATCAGGGCAATAAGAAGGCCGTAGCTTCGATGAGCTTGTACGATCCGGCTCAGAATGGTTCCCGTTTCCATCAGGCTACTTCCTGCTCTTTGATCTCTTCCGAAACTGCGTTCATCAGCTCTTCGTGCGTCGCCGATCCTGAAAACTCGTGCGTGATGGCACCTCGGTTGATGACGACGTACCGGTCGGCAACACGCATTAACTCTTCGAGCTCCGATGAAATGAACAGAACTGCCGCGCCTTCTTCGGCGAGCCGCACGGTGAGTTTCAGAATTTCGCCTTTGGCCCCGGTGTCCAGTCCACGCGTTGGTTCATCGAGAATGAAGAATGTCGGCTTCGCCGGAAGCCACTTGCCGAAGACGACCTTCTGCTGATTGCCGCCTGACAAGGTACCTGCGGTTTGAAGCGCTGAAGTCGATTTAACCCCTAGTTCTGCCGATAGACGCTGCGCAAGCGACAGTTCGGCTTTACGATCGATGACACCGAGACGGTTACTTAGAGAGCGGAGGTTCGGCAGTCCGATATTCTGGGCGATTGAAAATGGAAGAATGACGCCTTCCTTTCGCCGATCTTCCGTAACGAGACCCGTCATGGCACGCAATTCGGCTGGCTTTGCGTTTTTAAGCCCGTGCGCTCCGGCAATCTGCAAGTTGCCGGCGGAGAGATCGTCAAGGCCGATCAATGCCCTGACGAATTCAGTCCGGCCCGAGCCAAGGAGGCCCCAGAGTCCGACAATTTCACCGGGCCTGAAGTCGATAGAGACACGTCGCACCAAGTTGCCGGCAGTCAGGTCACGGGCAGTGACAAGCGGCGTGAGTTCGCACTTCTGGGGTTCCCGGATCCTTTCGGTCGCAGTCACACTTCCCAGCATTTCATGAACAATTTCCGACATGCTGGTTTCGGTTGAAAGCCAGGACCCCACGGTGCGTCCGTTACGCATGACTGTTATCTCGTCGCAGATACGGAATACTTCGTCGAGGAAGTGGCTGATGAAGACGATCGCGGCGCCGCTTTTCTTCAAATTATCTATGACGGCGAAGAGTTTTTCGCGTTCAGGCCCGGATAAGGAGGATGTTGGCTCGTCCAGAATGATGATGCGCGGCGACTTGCGGATGGCTCGAGCAATTTCGACCAACTGCCGATCACCGGTGCTCAATGTTTCGACAAGCGTGCGGGGATCGATTTGGCATCCCACGCAATCAAGTAGAGGCTTGGCCTGTGCGTTCATTCTGCGACGATCGATGAGGAAGCCGCGCTTCGGAAAGTCTCCAAGGAAGATATTCTCGGCGACGCTGAGCGTCGGCATCGTTGTGAGCTCCTGGTGGACGAAAGCTATGCCGAGGGATGCCGCATGAGCGGCATTGCCAATTTCGACCGTCTGGCCGTCGATGGCGATTGTTCCGCCGTCCTTGCTGAGAACGCCACCCAATACATTCATCAGGGTGCTCTTGCCGGCGCCGTTCGCGCCCATCAGCGCATGGACTTTACCGGGCTGGAGGGTGAGACATCCGTCTGCGAGTGCAACGGCGCCGCCGAAGGACTTGGAGATGGATTTCATTGCGAGACGCTCGGACATCCTACGCGCTCCTTCTGACGAACTTGTCGAGATAGACGAAGAGGACGATGATCCCGCCCTTGATGACCAGGCTGGCAAAGTAGGAGACGCCCAACTGATTCAAGCTGTTGCTGATGATCGTTACTGCAATCGCACCGAGTGCGGCTTGCAGGGGGCTTCCGACGCCCCCGTAAATGCTCACGCGACCGATGACGCATGCGCTGATGATGTCCAGAAGGAGGCTGTCGCTGGCCAGACTGGCAGACGCCGAACCAAGACGGGCGACGAGGAGGATCCCCGTCAGGGCAGCGAGCAGGCCGGAGAGCGTATATGTAAAGCACAGCACTCGTTGAACTGGAACCCTCGCCAGCGAGGCTGCCACGGGGTTGAATCCAACGGCCCGTACGAAGCGGCCGAACACGGTGCGTTCCATGACGAAGTACCCGATCAGCGCAGACGCCAGGAAGAGCCAGACAGAGACAGGTAGTCCAAACAACTTGACGAGGAATAGGTCTTCGAAATCGAGCGGGTAGTCTGAAATGCTTTGCGAGCCAGTCACCCAGACCGCGGCTCCGCCAACGATGGTCATGGTGGCAAGTGTGACGACGAAGGGCGCCATTCTCATGAAGGCGACAGCTATTCCGTTGAAGGTGCCAATGACTGCGCCAGAAGCCAACATGACGAAAGGGCCAATCCAAGCGCTCTGCGTGTACTGCATGGCGAGTGCCCCGAGGATGCCGCTCAACGCCAGAGTTGCGGGCATCGAAAGGTCGATTCCGCCGCCGATCAGTACGAAGGTCAGTCCGATTGCCAGAATACCGACGATCGAGGACTGCACGAGGATATTGATCAGGTTGTTGAACCGGAAAAAGGTCGGTGCATGCGTGTACAGAGCCAGGAGGAGAACAGCGACCACGGCTGCCACAGCTGTTGCTATGATCATATTATAGGATAGACGCGACCCGCTCGGGAGCTTGCCACCGGTTCCGTTCGAGATCTGACTTGTCAAGCGACCCTCCTTCCATCGCTGAATGAGCGACGCAAATGTTCATTGCGTGAGCACGGATGCACTCCCGTCGAACATGTTTTTGAACTGGACTGTCGGACATATGAGCGTAATTGCTGCTCACGTCCCCCATTTATCTTTTTCGTTGACGGGTATGTAAGCGCAATTTTATTGGTATTGCAATACTCCAATATATCGCGAACGAAAAAAGTTTGCTCGCTATTATTCGAAGACCAAGAATACAGAAAATCCCGGTCAGTTTCCTGGCCGGGATCGTTCAGAAAGTCCGTTTGGTTTGGTTATTCCACGGTCTCGCCGGTCACGAAACGATAGAGGAGTTCAAGCTGTCCATCGAGCATCTCCGTTCCGGAGTGGGTGATGGCGCCCAGCTTCTCGGCCGCTGCCATAAACGGCGTCACGGCAGGGTTCGTTATTACGTCGGCCACGAGCGTTCCCGATTTCAGGGTTTCAAGGCTCATCGGGAGAGGGTCGCCAACTCGAAGGCCTGTCGAGGTCGCATTGATGACGATCTGGAACTGCGACAGTTCCGGCTGCTCTTTGGCGTGCACGACGCGGCGTGGATAGAAGTCGAGAAGCCGACCCACGAGTCCTTCCGCAACCTCTGTTTTGATGTCAAAGATCGTGAGCGTATCCAGGCCGCTGTCCAGCATGCTCACTGCGATCGACGAACCTGCCCCTCCGGCCCCGGCCATGAATGCCTTCTTCCCTTTGATGTCGTGACCGCAGTTAGTCAGTCCGTGTACGAAGCCAGGTCCGTCAAAATTGTCTCCGTACCAACCGCCGTTCCCGTCCCGCCTCATAACGTTTATAGCGCCAAGCTTCTGCGCACGGGACGACAGCGACGTGCAATTTGCCACGCAGGCGATTTTGTGGGGCACCGTGATGAGGACGCTATCGAGATTCTGGATCGAATCGAAGCCGGTCAACACCTGCTCCAGATCCTCTGCGGCGACATGGAGAGGCAGCATGAGGCCATTGTAGCGGTTCTGAGACATACGTTCGGAAATGAGCGTCGGCCCGATTACCTGCGCTATGGGATCGCCTATCAGAAAGTGAACTCTCGTGGAGCTGTCGATGGTGGTGCTCATTTTGTGAACCTTAAGATGGAGAGTTTGTTCGTATCGACGTTACATCTCGACGTGGGAAATAGTGAATGGCTTCAGGATATCGTGATTGAGCGCTAGTCCGATACCGGGTAGATCGGGAACCTCGATACTTCCGTCGTTCCCCGGTTGGACAGCGCCGAAAATGTCCAGTAGGCGGTTTGGTGTCGGGTCGATCTCGAACAGGGGGAAGTCGAGGTCGTAGCCATGCCGAGCTGGAGTCATGGACGCAAGTTGGAGTGATGCTGCGTGGATGATGACGGAACTCCAGACATGGGGTATCACGTCGACGCCGAAGGCCTCGCCGAGACTGACGATGCGCTGATATTCTGTGACGCCGCCGCAGTGAGCGACATCAGGCTGAACGATCTGGAGAGCGCCGCTTGAAATGAAGTCTTTGAAGCGGCGGATGCCGGCCAGTGATTCCCCACCGGCAATAGGGATTGAGCTGAATTGCGCGAGGTCGCGATATCCATCAATGTCATCCGCCTGAAGCGGTTCTTCGACGAAACGGATACCATAATCTGCTAGCTCCTTCACCGCTAGGCGCGCCTCGAGCCTTGACAGACCTTGGTTGAAGTCGACCATCAAAGGGACTTCCCCGAACCGCTTTCGAATTGACGCGACCGCATTCAGGTCTTGTTTGACTGTTTTTCCGAGTCGCAGCTTTAGAGATTTGAACCCGCGTTCGAGATAGCTCTCGATCTCGGCGATCATATCAGAATACGGGTCGTCCTTGACTTTAAGAAACGGTCCGCTGGCGTAGGTCGGCAATCGATCGTTAAGAGCCCCGCCAAGCTTTCTTGCTAGGCTTACTCCGTCAAGTCGGGCACTGAGGTCCCAGACTGCCATATCGATCGCCGATGCCGCCATGTGGGTTATGCCGCTACGGTCGCGGCCCAGGCGGTTCATCATGGCGTCCCAGATGACCTTTGGGGTCGATGCGTCGGCGCCCAGCACAACGGGTGCGAACTTTGTTTCGATGATCGTTTGGGATGCAACGGGCTCCGCCCAACATTCACCCCAGCCTGTCACGCCTCCAGAGGTGATTGACACGACAACCGTCGCCCGCTCCCGGAAAACGGAGATTGAGTTTGCGAGCGGCTCTGGCATAGGCCAACGAATCTGTCGGCATTCCAGCCGTTCGATCGGCGCAATAGGACGCATCTGATTTCCTCCCGAGAAATCGAGCTATCTGATATCTTTGATCCCTATGTCGGTTTCCCCTGCAAGAAGATCGGGCCTTTTGTCGAGAAGGATGTCGATTGACGAGAAGGTGCTGTCCAGCTGCACTTGGAATATCGCAGCGACGCCATCCTCGTCGTTGATCTTCAACGCCTCGTACATCTGGCTGTGCTCTTCGTAGACGACATCGTAGTGTCCCTCCAACGGGAACGCTTGCCGACGAACCCGGTCGAGCTGACCGGTCGCGTTGTGGATGGTCATCCACGCATCGGGAAAACCCGCGCAGGAGCAGATCAGCTTGTGAAATTCATTATCCAGCGCAAAGAACTCGTCGACGTCGCGGCGCTTTGCTGCTGCGTGCTGCTTGAACAATGCTAGTTCGAAATCCTTTTCGAACTCAAAGCGAAAATTCCTCGCAGCGAGGCGGGTAAGGCGCATTTCGATCGTGTCGCGAACAAGTTGTCCTTGCAAAACCTCGCGGACCACGATCTTGTTGACGAACGTACCGTCGCTGGGCGCGATTTTGACCAAGCTCTCGTTTGCGAGCTGAAGAATGGCTTCACGAAGCGGAGTACGCGAAATCCCGAGTTGGGCACAGATCTCTTTCTCGTTGATTGCACTCTCGGGCTGAAGTTGCAGTGAAATGATCGCATTCCGCAACAGCTCATACACCTGTGCGGACTTGGAACCTCTGGCGTCCAACTGATTCGGACTAAACAATGCTACTTGGTCCATCGGTAATCCCCGAAAAGTCGCCCATTGAGAGGGCGCCGCGCTCAATATACCAATACATTGGCATTCCTTCTCATTTGTAAACCAGCGACTCTCGTAGGAAAACCCCTAACTAAAAAAATAATTATATACCGGTATATCGCGACAAGGTTTGTAAGGCCGTCATATCCAGCAGGTTCACAAATCGTCCGTTCGTTGCGCTCTATCTGCCAAGTCAGAATAGACTGTGGCAGAAGAAGCGGTGGATCATGCCGCTGCAGCGGAATGCCTGAAACCTTGAGGGGGAAGTCGACTGGCCGGTATGTCTCAGGAACCCATGGGAGCAATTACTGGGCTTGACGATGCCTTGTTCGCCGCAAGGTTGCCTTTCAGCTCTGCGCGCGCCTTCCACAGGCGTGCGATTATCTAATCTGTTCGACGCGGATGCCTGCAGAATCGTCGATAATGTCGGAAGCCTCTTGACGGAGTTGCTCGAAGACGGGGATCACGGCATCAAGTTGAATCTGGAACGCTGCAGCGGCAGCTGCTTCGTCGCCCGCCTTAATGGCGGCATAGATTTCCTGATGCTCTCTCGAAACGTCGTCGAAGTGCGATTTCATCGTGTAGGAGTGTCGACGTACCCGATCAAGCTGACCGGTTGCGTAGTGGATTGTTTGCCAAATCTTCGGAAATCCGGCGCAGAGGCAGATCAGCCTGTGAAATTCATTGTCCAGCGCAAAAAAATCATCAATGTTCGGGTTGCGGGCCGCCAGTTCCTGAGTGAAAAGCTGTAGCTCGAACTTTTTGTCGAACGACGGATCGTAGTTGCGCGCCGCCAAACGGACCATCTTCATTTCGAGGGTCTCGCGCACCATTTGTCCCTCGAGCACTTCGCGCAGGACCATTTTGTTGACGAACGTACCTCCGCTTGGAACGATGGTGACGAGACTTTCGTCCACGAGCTTCTTTAGCGCATCTCGAAAAGGGGTCTTCGAAACCCCGAAATGCGCACAAAGCTCCTTCTCCGGCAACGCTTCTCCTGGGACCAGCTTCATCGAGATGATCGCAGCGCGCAGATGCTCATAAAGCTGATCCGATTTAGGAAGGCGGACGTCAATTTTAGCGTTATCGAATATGTGTTGCATCTTCGCTCCCAGAGGCTCCCTGGAAAAGAGCTTGGCTTGTACGCCTATCGTCGTTTTCTCCAATGAGCGGCCTTCCAAGAAGGTTGAGAGCTACACGCAGTTTTCGAGACTTGGCCATTTATGCGACCTCCTTTGGGTCCGCGAACTTTTTCATAAGCATCGTCGGTTTATTGCGCGCATCCGGGAATGCAGCTTCGATCGCTGCAGCAACCCTTAATACCGAAATGTCATCAAAAACACGACCGATGATCTGACCGCCGACTGGCAAGCCGTTAACGAAACCGATTGGCACCGATGCCGCGGGCTGGCCAGTTAAGTTGAAGGCGAGGGAGTGTCCGGCCCAATCCAGCCAATCAGCGAACGCGTCGTTCGGGACCGTAACCCCGGCGGCAAACGGAAGAACCGCGACGGCCGGCGAGAGGATCACATCAAAATTCTCATAAACACGGTTCATCGCCGTGCGAAGGCCAATCCGATGCATCTGGGCATCAAGATATTCCTCCAAAGGCACCTTTGCACCTTGGTCAGCAACAGCCACAAACCCTTGGTCGACAAGGGCCCGGTCGTCCCGAGACAGTCGACGAAGGGACTGATATGCGCCGACGCTCCATATGCTCCGGTAAGCAGGACGCCAGTCCTCGAAGGCGGGCAATTCTTCTACGACGGCACCAAGTTGGCGCAACACGTCGGCGGTTTGCCCAATTAAGCGGCCGATCGCGATATCCGTTGGCATAAAGCCGAAATCTCTCGTTACCGCGATGCGCATTCCTGCAATCGGGTTGGATAGCTCATTATAGCGGCCGCCATCAATGGCAGGGATCGTGTCAGGATCGAGGCTATGGGTACCGTCCAGGACCTTCAGTATCAAGGCGGCGTCTTGCACGCTGCGCGTCACTGGCCCTTGATGAGAGAGGTTGCCGTAGTGAGGACCGAGCGGGAACTGAGGCACGCGACCATATTGCGGCTTCAATCCGAAGATGCCGGTAAAACTTGCGGGAATGCGTACGGAGCCGCCGCCATCGGTGCCGAGCGCCAGCGGCCCCGCTCCGCTTGCGACAGCTGCCGCGGCCCCACCGCTGCTCCCTCCTGGCGTAAGCGACGCGTCATAGGGGTTTCTGGTAATGCCGGTTCGGCGGCTATCCGTCACGGCCTTCCAGCCACCCTCGCATGTTGTAGTGCTGGCAAAGAGAACGGCGCCAGCGTTTCGCAACCGCTCGACACTCGGTGCGTCTGCCGGTGCAGGCGGGTTGCGATCTGATAGAAGCGAGCCTCGACCGAGTTGCCAGCCCCTCACGGCTACGACATCCTTGATCGAAACGGGAATGCCCTCCAAGGCTCGGACGCTGTCGCCAGCCATCCAGGCCTTTTCAGAAAGGCGTGCCTGCACCAGGGCACCTTCGTCGTCGATATGGCAAAAGGGATTAAGTTCGCCCTGAATTTCATGGGCACGTTTGAGAACCGCTTTGGTCACATCTACGGGCGATACCTGACGTGTCGCGTAGAGTGGCAGCAATTCGGATGCGGTAAGATCGCATAGATTATTCAACTTTTATGCTCCGAACTTCGAATGAAAAAAACTCAGGTTCTGCTTGCCATGCGTGGATCGATCGCGTCACGCAGGCCGTCGCCCAGCAGGTTCACGGCAAGCACGGTCAATGACAGAAAGGCAGCGGGGAACAGAACGATGTAGGGTTTCACCTGCCAGAGGGCGCGGCCCTCCGCCATGATATTGCCCCAGGAGGGGATCGTGGGTGGAGTGCCTGCACCAATGAAGGAGAGGATTGACTCGATCACCATGGCGCTGGCGCAAATGTATGTGGCCTGCACAGTCATTGGCGCGAGTGTATTGGGAAGGATGTGCCGCAGGAGTATCGTCGAGGTGCGCGACCCGCCTGCAAGCGCAGCCTCAACATATGTGGCTTCCCGCAAGGATAGAACGACGCCCCGGACGAGGCGGGCAACGCGCGGAACCTCCGCGATCGAAATTGCGATGATGACGTTATAGACACTACCGCGCGTGAGTGCCATCAGAGCGATTGCAAGCAGGATCGGTGGCACAGACATGACGCCGTCCATGAGGCGCATGACGAGACCGTCCACACGACGCATGAAGCCTGAAACAAGTCCGATCGCCAGACCTATGGCTGAGGCGACAATCGCCACAGTAAACCCGACCAGGAGCGAGATGCGAGCTCCGTAGATCACGCGTGAATAAAGATCACGGCCTAGCATGTCGGTGCCGAACCAGTGAGCCGACGAAGGCTCTCGCGTTCGATCGGCAGGCGAGATAGCGCTCGGATCCACAGTGCCGAGATAAGGCGCAAGCAGGGCCATGAACAACAGCAGAAGAAGAATTGTGCTGCCGAGAAACATCATCGGATTCCGAGATGCCTTGCCGATGAAGTCCGACCGTCGTCGGAACGCGGCAAGACGACCTGCTCGGGCAACCGGTGTATCGTCGAACACGACGTTTTCAGAAGGTAAAATGGTCAATATCGTATCCTCGGATCTACGACGCTGTAGGCAAGGTCCACCAGCAGGTTGACGATGACGTAGACGAAGCTGAAGAACAGGACGACGCCCTGGATGATCGGGTAGTCGCGACGAAGAATGGCATCAACGGTAAGTCGGCCGATACCTGGGATCGCGAATACGCTTTCGACTACCACTGCGCCTCCGATCAGGAGTGCAATTCCGATGCCGATAACCGTAATGACAGGAACAGCCGCATTTCTGAGGGCGTGCGCGAAGAGTATTGTTCGCTGTCGAACGCCTTTTGCTCTCGCGGTGCGGATGTAGTCTTGCGACAGAACCTCGATCGTTGCTGCTCGTGTTACTCTGGCGATGAGGGCAATGTAGACGCTTCCGAGCGCTATGCTTGGTAGAATGAGTCCTGCGAGCCAGGGGCCGAAGCCGTTGGCAATCGGTTTGTAGCCCTGGACCGGTAACCATCGAAGTTCGAGTGCAAAGACGTAGGACAACAGATATCCGATCACGAAGACCGGGACAGAAAACCCCAGAATAGCAAAGCTCATGATGATTCGGTCGATAAGCGTACCGGCTTTCCAGGCCGCCAGAACACCAAGTGGAACAGCGACAGAGATCGAGATGACCAATGTGATGACCATCAGTGACAACGTTGGCTCCAGACGCTGAAAGATCAGTTGAGTGACCGGCGCCTGGGCAAAAATCGATACGCCCAGATCGCCGTGAAGGACCCGCCAAAGCCACCCGGAGAACTGCACGAAAAATGGCTGATCAAGTCCGAGCGTTTGCCGGATTCGGGCAACATCTTCTGGCGTTGCTGCGTCGCCTGCGATCACGGCCGCCGGATCACCGGGTGCCAGATAAAGCAGGCTGAATACAAGAAAGGCGACAAATAGCATCACCGGGATCGTCCCGATGATGCGTCGCGCGATGAAGGCCGCCATGGCTCTCTCCGCTTTTATTGATGGAAATAGAGCTCACGCCCGGCGAACATTGTAAAAGATCGGAAAGCCCTTGAGCATGTTCTGCAGGGTTTTCGAGTAAGTCGTCGACTGCAGACCAATGCCAAGAGGAATGTAGGGGAGATCCTCGAAAGCCGCTTTCTGCAGTTGGCGACAAATCTCCTGCTGCTGCGCGAGATCGGGAGAATCAATCCATTTACTGCGCAGATCTTCGATTTTCGTTGATCCTGGCCAACCCCAGATCGATCCATCGCCTGTCGCACGTAGATAGGTATGCGCCGCAGGTGTCATCGCTGCAGCACCAGAAGCGTAGTTGCACCAGAGCGACCAGCCCCCGTTCTCTACCGGTTCTTTGGAATTAAGGCGCTGCACCTGGGTGCCCCAATCCATGGCTTGGAAGTCGACGTTCATGCCGATTTTGCGCAGCATATCGGCGGCGACTTCGCTCATGGCATTCAGAACCGGGAAATCTGTCGGTACAAGCAGGACGACCCTTTCACCGTTGTAGCCAGCGGCTGCCAGATCGGCCTTGCTCTTCTCAAAATTTCGATCGCCTGCAAAAACGTCGAGATTGACATTACTGGCAAGGTTTGACTGGGGCTGGAAGAAGCCGACATTGTCAATCCACATGGTGGGATCAACCCCCATGGCTGCAATAAGGTAGTCGCTCTGTTTAATAGCGCCCAGTATGGCGCGCCGAATAGCAGGGTTGTTGAATGGAGGCTGAAGATGATTCATGCGGATCATCATGAGGAGACCGCCGGGATCGACGACCTCGGTGACGAAATCGGTGTTATCCTTGAATATCGGCAGAAGGTCCGCCGTCGGCTGTTCCCACCAGTCGACTTCGCCATTCTGAAGGGCAGCTGCAGCAGTTGCAGCGTCAGGCATCGTAATCCATTCGACGCGATCGAAATGTGCAACCTTGCCGCCTGAGGTGAAGTCAGCCTGTTCCTGACGCGGCACATAGCCGGCAAATTTCTCGTAGACGTTGCGCGATCCTGCGACGCGCTCGGACATGAGATATTTGAACGGGCCGCTTCCGACAATTTCGGCGACCGCCTTTGCGGGATCGGTCTCTGCCAGACGCTCTGGCATGATCGCAGGCATGCTGCCCCCCGGTTTTCCGAGCGCATCAGCAAGCAATCGATAGGGTCGCTTGAGTTTGAACACAAGTTCCTTATCGGAAGTAGCGGAAATTTCGTCGACCAAAACGGCGACATCCTTGCCCCAGGAATCCCTTGCCATCCACCGCTTGACGCTCGCCACCGCATCGCGGGCGAGGACCGGTGTATCGTCATGAAACTTGAGACTGTCGCGCAGCGTAACACGCCAGGTTTTGTCGTCGTTCTCAATAACGTGGCCGGCGGCCATCTGAGGTTTGGGATTAAAGTTGCTGTCGACGCCCCACAGGCTGTCGAAAACCATGGCGGCATGGTTTCTGGTCACGAAAGCGGCTGACATGATCGGGTCGATGACAGCCAAATCCGCCTGTGGGACGAATTTCAGGACGTTGGTGCCCTGAGCGCGCGAGATTGCAGGAAGCGAAACACCGGTTGCAGCGAGTGAAAGCACGCCGCCGATACCTTTAAGAACATCACGTCTCTTCATTGTTGGTTCCCCTAGTTTGCGAGCTTGTTTACCTATCAAGCTCAGTTTTTACGATATCAATATATCGGCGTATTGCAATACCGGCATTTTTGGGGTGAACTGGGAGAAACAAATGATGGGAACTCAGAAATGAACTGTCTAATCCACGACGCCGACAATCCACCTGTTCTGGCCGTAAAAAATCTTCGAACGTCATTTTTGATCAACGAGGCATGGAGTCCCGTCGTCAAGGACATCAGTTTCGATGTCCCACAAGGCAAAACGGTCGCAATCGTGGGCGAGTCTGGGTCAGGCAAGAGCGTCACCTCTCTGTCGATTATGCGATTGCTTGATGCGGCAAAATCCAAAACGGTGGGATCCGTCAAATTGGAGGGGAAGGAGCTTCTCTCGCTTGGAGAGGAAGACATGCGCCAGACCCGCGGTCAAAAGCTGGCAATGATTTTCCAGGAGCCGATGACGAGCCTTAATCCGATTTTCTCAATCGGCCACCAGATTTCAGAGGCGATGTTGTGTCATGGCGACATGTCACCGTCGGCAGCGAAAGAAGAGGCGATCCGGTTGCTGGAAAAGGTTCGCATCGCCAACGCAGTGAATCGCTACGACGAATTTCCACATCAGTTTTCGGGCGGGATGCGCCAGCGTGTTATGATTGCCATGGCGCTCGCTGCCAAACCGAGGCTACTGATTGCCGATGAGCCAACCACCGCGCTCGACGTTACCATCCAGGGTCAGATCCTCGACCTGATGCGGATGCTTCAGGAAGAGAACGGGACCTCAATTCTATTCATCACCCACGACATGGGTGTAGTGGCGGAAATCGCCGACAAGACGCTCGTGATGTATAAAGGTCAGATCGTCGAGGAAGGTTCTTCGTCCGATCTGTTTTCCAGGCCACGACATCCCTATTCAAAAGCGCTTTTATCGGCCGTTCCCCGACTGGGGGCGATGACGGGCAAGCCTACGCCGGCCCACTTCCCGCTACTTCATTCAGAAGCAGCTGATATTGTGGCGCCCTACCATCATACTCCTCGGCCAACCAAGGTTTTGGAAGTGAATGATCTGGTAACCAGATTCGCGGTCCGGTCGGGATTTTTCAACCGAATTTCCGGGATAGTGCATGCAGTTCAAGACGTCAGCTTCGACATTCGCGAAGGGGAAACACTCTCGCTTGTCGGGGAGTCCGGGTGTGGGAAATCGACTACGGGACGCTCTATTCTTCGTATGATTGAGCCAAGTGCGGGTAAAGTTACCCTTGACGGGTATGATGTCCTCGATCTCGACAAGGAGAACACACGGGCAATGCGCCGAAGCGCACAGATGATATTCCAGGATCCGTTCGCCTCCTTTAACCCGCGGCTTAGAATTGAAACGGCTGTGTGTGAACCGTTCCTTGAGCATGCTTTAGGAACAAAGAACCAGGCCCGGGAAAAAGCGGCAATGCTGATGGAACGCGTCGGACTTTCTCCCGACATGCTCCGACGCTTTCCCCATGAGTTCTCCGGCGGCCAGCGGCAACGCATATCAATCGCGCGAGCTCTGATGGTCGACCCCAAGCTGATCGTGGCGGACGAGTGTGTTTCTGCACTTGACGTGTCGATCAAGGCGCAGGTCTGCAATCTGCTGCTCGAACTGCAACAGAATTACAATCTGGCGTTTCTGTTCATATCCCACGATATGGCCGTCGTTGAACGAATGAGTCACCGGGTCGCCGTCATGCGTCTAGGCGAAATCATGGAGATTGGGACAAGGCAGGCCGTCTTCGAAAATCCTCAACATGAATATACAAAGACATTGATGTCCGCAGCTCCCGTCCCTGATCCCGACCGACGACCGCGAAGGCGTGATCTTTCGACGGACGAACTCAAAAATCCGATTCGTCCGCCGAATTATTCTCCACCGAAGCGTCAATATCGAAGTGCCGGTCAAGATCATCTCGTGACTGTCAACTGAAGCCATGTGTTGCGCCGGGTGTTAAAAAAAGCAACGGCGCCCAACTCAACCTCCAATATATTGTGAGGTATTGCTAAGTATGGGGAGGGGGCATGAAGGTTTGCATGGTTGAACACGGCCATGATGGGCGTGTGGCACTTCGACAGCCTGAAGGCTGAGGAGAGCGCCGTCCAGACGTTGGTCGGGCACGAACCCGACCACACTGCGAAATTTGCGCAGAAGTTTGATTATCAACAGTGGACCGTGAACCTAGCTTTGGCGCTCGCGTCTGATATCGATGTCGTCATTACTGCCCTGCCGAGTGCGACACATGCCAATGGCTCTTGAAGCGCTCGGCGCGGGAACACTTGCTCGTGTAGATCCGGCTCGCTTTAAACGACAAAGACGCCGAAGGCTGAACGAAAAGAACTAGCACTCGGTGTGGTGCACCTCTTGTGCCTTTGAATCGAGCATACTGAACGCTGCAGAACCGATGCTGAGGGTAGCGAAAAAATCCGCTATGTTCAATCGCGGGGTTCTCCAACGACTTGAAAATATCGGCTCCACCGGTCTTCGCAGAACGTGGACAGACAACCTCCTTTAGCACCACGGCGCTCATCTGATCTATGTCGGCCTGTGGCTTCGCCGTGGAGGTGATCCCTAAACTACCGCCCGCAGGATTTCGTGTTCATTTGCCATCATGCCACTACCCCTTCCTCAAACTGGCATTTCAATGGGATTGGCCGCAATTGTTGAGTCGGAGGTGCATCAATCGATCGTTTGCCCGGGATCCTTATGGTGACTCGACCGATGAGGCTGCCAATTTCTGATTGTAGTTCCAATCGGCTTCAGCTGTCGCCAACAAACCAGAGCAATCCTTGCGCGTCGAGCGCCGGATCGAGTTGGCGGAAGATTTGTCTTCATCCTCCGAGGCGGGGGAAGCCTGACTATAGTTCATTGGTCAGAAACTGCGCGCGTCCGTGACCAAACGACCAGTCCGCATCGGAATTCTCCACCACGGAAATCATGACGTCCGTAGATGAAATGCCACACTTTTCGAGCAAGTCCTTACACAAGTTGGAATAGAATGTCTGCTTCTGCTCCGTTGTTCTGGCTCGCGACACTACCTCGACCAGGACGAACCGGTCAGTTCTGGGAATTTCGAGACCAGTATCCTGGACGATCATCGTCTCAGACGAATAGGTGTTGAGTATCTGATAGCGATCGCGCAGCGGCACATTAAACGAACGTACCATGGCCTCATGCGCTACGTCTAAGAGCTTCGTGATTTCTTCCTTTGGCCAGCCGACATAAATATGGAATTTCATGAGAGGCATGATGAGATCCTTCTGTTGATCATTTGTCTCCTCCCAGATCGAAGGTTACCAAAAGGTCCTTCGCATCGATCTGGTCGCAGGGGCGCACGATTGACCAGCTTTTCGAGATAAACTTCATCCTTGCCGAAGGCGGCCTTTGCCGAGTGCTTGATTTGCGTCACCGCACGGGCAAAGTCCTCCATCTTGTGAATAGCGCGCATACCGCGTCCACCGCCCTCCCGGGAAGCCTTCAGTATGACCGGATAGCCGATCTCCTAGGCCATATGCTCCACTTCCGCCAATTCATCTGGCAGCGGATCGCTAGCGGGATCAACGGAGACGTTAACCGATATCGCCAGCTTGCGGGCAGCCACCATGTTGCATCGTGCCGAGCTGGCGCATGGTTCCCTCGTTTAACCCGACCTGGTTAGGCTATGGTCTCGAACAGTGCCTTCGAGAATACAGCTGGCTCCTCCCACATGGGGTAGTGGCCGCAGCCGCTCAGAACGCGGAGTTCGAAATCAGGGAACCAGGAACCGATTGTTTCGCGCAGCCGCTCTGACACCGCACCCGGATCCTTCTCGCCGATGATCACACGAACTGGCACGTTTACGTTCTGGATTTCGTCGGCAAATCCTTTGCCTGTCCACGAGTTAATATAGGCTTCCAGCACATCCGGACGGGTGCCTGCCAAGCTGGTGTCGCGCAACTTTTCGAGCCAGTCATCGGAACGGATGCCGCCGGTGTTGGCCTTAATAAGGTTCTTTCTTGCGTCAGGGTCGCGAACCGCCGCCAGCAAAAGGTCCCGTCGCTTGTCGTCGATTTTGGCACCCGAAGCTGGCACAGGTGCAAGCAGGACCGCCGAAAGAAGTCTCTCCGGGATATCAATTGCCAGCCGTTGCGCCGACATCCCGGCCATAGAGTGTCCAATCATGTGAAAGTGGTCCCAGCCGAGTTGATCGGCGCAGGAGACGACATCTTCCGCGATCTGCTCGACGGTATAAGGGCCGTCTTCCTGTATCCGGCTGCCGTAGCCGCGCGCATCGAGAAGCGCAAAGCTGTAGCGCTCCTTGTCGATGAGCGGCAAGAACGGTTCGAACAAGCGGTGATCGCCCATCCACCCGGTCACCGCGATGATCCTCGCAGGGCCATTCCCGACAACCAGTGCTGGCGAAACAATTAATGTCATTTTGATTTCCACCCGTTTCAGTATGCGCTTTTGTTGCCCAATTGCTTCGTCGGCGCGGTTGTCCCGTCAGGCTTTGATGCGCACCTCAGATCACGGAACGTTTTGACACTCGCGGCAGCTGCGCCCGTCAGCAACCTAACGTCATTCGAGACGGTGACCATGTCGAATCCCCATTCTGCTGCTTTGGCCGCATAGGTTGGCGTTCCGCAATGAAGTGCGGCCTTAATCCCGGCGCCATGCGCCGCGCTCAGAATCCGCTTGATGTTCTCGACCAGTTCCGGTTCTTCTCGATCAAAACCGGTTGGGTATTTCATGCCAGTGAGACCGATCGTAAGATCGGCAGGACCGATATAGATACCGTCGAGGCCCGGTGTCGTAACGATCTCGGCGAGATTTTGCATCGCGTTCGCTGTTTCAATCATTGCGAAGCAAAGCACTTGGTCGTCGGCTTCCTGGCCATAGTTGGCACCTGCCGAAATAGCGGCGCGGGAAGGTCCAAAACTGCGAACCCCTTTCGGGGGATAGCGAACGTACGAAACTAACGCTTCAGCTTCGGCACGCGAATTAATCATTGGGCAGACAACGCCGTAAGCGCCCGCATCGAGCGCCTTCATGATCAGGGCAGGGTCGAGCCAGGGAACACGAATAAGCGGGACGATGCCGCTTGCTCGCATCGCTTGCAACATAGAGACCGCCGCCTGATAGTCGACGATGCCGTGCTGCAGGTCGATGCCTATGCTATCGTAGCCTTGTTCGGCCATGATTTCGGCCGAAAAGGCATTGGCGATTGACAGCCAGCCGTTGAGGACACAGCCACCCTCCGACCAGACCTTTTTGATATTGTTGGCCTTCATTGATTGCGACTCCCTAGCACGCGACCGTATTTCTTGATGACATCCAGATCCGGCTCGAAACCGATGCCGGGTTTGTCCGAGACGCGGATCATATCGCCGTTGCGTATGCCCTCGACGTCCGCAAGCCAGGCGTCCGGTTGAACAAAGTTGTACTCAAGCGCGGTGATCGATGGACGGGCAGCCGCAACCTGCAACGACGCGTAAAAGCCGGGGCCGAAGTAAGGAGAATGCGGCATTAGCGTTGTATTGGCGGCATCTGCCAGATCTACAATCCGGAGATATTCGGAAATGCCACCAACCTTGGTCATGCTCGGCTGCAGATAATCGACGGCGCCGGCTTTCAATGCCTGCTCGATCTGGAAGCTTGTGCACCAATTTTCACCAGCTGCGATGTTAATCCCTCTGCCCCGAAGAGAAGCTAAGGCCGCAAAATCCTCGGGTGGGTAGATCGGCTCCTCAAGCCATGTAAGAGCGAGCGCCTTCAATTCGGCATGATTGTTTTCGATGAATTCGTGTGACCATGCGCAATTAACATCGACACAAATATCCGTGTGATTTCCCACCGTTTTGCGGCATGCGGTGATCGCAGGCAGCGTAATCTCATGCAATTTGATGCGGTTAAAACCCGCATCCCTAACCTGCTTCGAGGCGTCGACAACCAGATCATGCTCCGCATACCGAACAAGGCTCGCATAAAAAGGAATTTCATGGCGGATCTGACGCTCGCCAGCAAGTAACTGATAGAGCGGCTTTCCAGCACGTTTCGACGCGAGATCCCACAATGCGATGTCGACGCCGGAGATGGCAAAGATTGTAACGCCGTAACGTCCGAACATATGCAATTGCCGCTGCGTCTTGGCGTTCCACGCCGGGATATCGTCGATTTCTGCCCCAACAAGCAATGGCAATATCAAGCGATCAATCACGGACTTGGTCGCGTCGATCAGAGAATATCCAAATCCTTCACCCCATCCCACATTGCCAAGCTCGTCTTCCAATCGAACCAAAGCAAATTCAAGGGTCTTCCATGCGGTCGGCATGATGCCTACGCCCGAGCCGCGCAGCGCAAAGGGTATTTCGACGAGGATGACCTCTGCTGATATGATTTTCATCAATTCCTCCCAATATCGTCTTATCGCTTTTGTAAGGCCCGCCATTGAAAAATTGAACTGTTTACTTGCATTCAAGCAGCGTTCTGTCTCACATAATGGGAGTGATGATGTATTCAGGTGTTTGATGCGCGACTTTGATGAAAAGAGTGGACGTACTGGTGGCACTGCTTTGCTGCAGAAGGCCTGCGATTTGATTGACTATGTCGGCTCTTCCGAAAAAGCACTCACAGCGACAGAACTGCTGCAGGCAACGAATCTGCCCCGTGCGACCTTCTACCGGATAGTTAAGGCGCTGACGGAGAGAGGATTGTTGCGTTATGGTTTAGCTAACCAGTCAATAGAACTTGGTTTTCACTTCGTAGAGCTCGCTCAAAATCTCTGGTCCTCCTCGGGGCTGGCTTCTGTCGCTGCTGGAGAAATTCGGCGTTTGCGCGATATGACGGGCGAAACAACCTATGTTGCCGTATTGCAAGACGCCAGCGCCCGAATACTCGGCCGTTTTGAGGGAGGACACACACTCCGATCATCCGCGGCTGTCGGGCTCGACAGACCCTTGCATTGTACTTCTCAAGGTAAAGCAATGCTTTCCTATATGTCTGAAAAGAAAGTGAGATCATTACTTGGTGACACTTTGGAGCCTCGGACAGTAAAAACGCTGACAACATTTCAGCATCTACTTGCAGACTTGGAGGTATCCCGTGCACGTGGGTTTGCAATTGACGATGAGGAAATCGTTCCATTGCGACGCTGTGTTGGAGCGGCAATTTTGGACGATGAAGGGCAGCCGATTGCTGCCATCAGTGTTGCCGGTCCCAGTTTCAGAATGACACCACGCAGAACAGAACTGCTTGGACCGGAAGTCAAAAGCGCTGCGGATAAAATCAGCTATGAAATTAATCGCGCAAGACTACCGACAATTTCTCTTCCCGATACACGCCCGGAAAGTTCTCCCCGGGGCTTTTTTGGAGCATGCGCTTTATGGGACTGGCGAACCAGCGAACTTGTGTGGATCGACCGTATGGCACCTGCCGTACACTGGGAGACGTCAAATGGAGCCGTAACACGCCCCCTACAAGAATTGGGACGTAAGGTTGATGCTGCCGTTTTATGCGCTGAGGGTCTGGCACTATTTGCTGCGAACGAATTGATTATCCTCAATAAGGAACGCATAATTCGCCGCGAACCTATCGCCAACGACAAAGAAATTACTGCGGCTCGCGTTCATCCAAATGGAACACCGTGG